>JBOGJF010000193.1:0-4602 GCA_050747785.1 Vicinamibacteria bacterium | reverse complement strand
GCCTACGGCTGCTCGACACCCTCTTCCTTGGATAGCGAATCGTCCGCATCGACGTCTCCTTCTTCCACGAGATACTCGACCTGCCGATCGAACTCCTCGCCGGGAAGCTCGGGCTGGCGCTCGAGAGGCTCGGCGTCGGGAATCCCTACCCGGCGGTGCTGCTCGAGACCCGTGCCGGCTGGGATGAGCCGACCCATGATCACGTTCTCCTTGAGTCCCCGCAGGTAGTCGACCCTCCCGCTGATGCTCGCTTCGGTCAGCACGCGAGTCGTTTCCTGGAAAGAGGCCGCGGAGATGAAGCTGTCGGTCGAAAGCGACGCCTTGGTGATGCCAAGTAGCAACGGACGGCCGGTTGCCGGATGACCGTCGCGACCCAACACCTTCTCGTTCTCCTCGGCGAACTTGAAACGATCGACGGTCTCGTCGATGAGGAACTCCGTGTCGCCGACCTCCTCGATCTTCACCCAACGCATCATCTGGCGAACGATCACTTCGATGTGCTTGTCGTTGATGTTGACACCCTGCAGTCGATAGACTTCCTGAATCTCGTTTACCAAGTAGCTCTGGAGCTCCTTTTCACCGAGCACGTTGAGGATGTCGTGCGGGTTGATGGGACCATCCATCAACGCCTCACCGGCCCTCACGCGCTCACCTTCCTGCACGTTGATGTGAACGCCGCGCGGCAGTGAGTATTCACGCGTTTCGCCGCTTTCCGCGACCACCGTGATCTTGCGTAGTCCCTTGCTGATGCCCCCGTAACGAACGATTCCGTCGATCTCGGTGATGACCGCGGGATCCTTCGGCTTGCGGGCCTCGAAGAGCTCGACGACGCGCGGCAAACCTCCGGTGATGTCTTTGGTCTTGGTCGTCTCGCGTGGAATCTTCGCGAGAACGTCACCCGGGTGGACGTCCTCGCCGTCTCCCACCATGAGATGCGCCCCCGACGGAAGAAGGTAAGTCCTTGCCTCCTTCCTCTTCGAGTCCTTGATGACGATGGACGGTTGACGCTTCTCGTCGTGGGTTTCGATGATGACCGGCATGGAAAGCCCCGTGACTTCGTCCACTTCCTCGTGAACGGTCAGCCCCTGGACGATATCCCGGAAATGGGCGGTTCCACCCTCTTCGGTAAGAATCGAAAAGGTATATGGATCCCACTCCACGAACGTCTGGCCCGACTTGATTGCCTGGCCGTCGGTGACCTTCAGCTTCGCACCGTAGACCAGCGGGTAGCGCTCACGCTCACGGCCCTTGTCGTCGATGACCAGGATTTGACCCGATCGATTCATGACGACCAGATCGCCTTCCTTGTTCTTGACCGTCGAGAGGTTGACGAACTTCACGACGCCGTTTTCCTTCGCCTCGAGCGTCGTCTGCTCCGCCACGCGGCTCGCGGTCCCGCCGATATGGAACGTGCGCATCGTGAGCTGCGTCCCCGGCTCGCCGATCGACTGGGCCGCGATGACGCCCACCGCCTCGCCCAGATCCGCCAGGCGACCGGTGGCGAGGTTGCGGCCGTAGCAACGCGCACAGACGCCGCGTCTCGATTCACAGGTGAGCACGGAGCGGATCTTCACTCTCTCGACGCCGGTTTGCTGGATCGCGTTGGCGATGTCCTCGCTGATCTCTTGGTTGGGAGAGACGATGGTCTCACCCGTGAAGCTATCCTTGATGGTCTCGAGAGGTACGCGGCCGACGATGCGATCGCGCAGCGCCTCGATCACCTCGCCCGCCTCGACGATCGACCCGACGTAGATTCCGTCCACCGTGCCACAGTCTTGTTCGGAAATGATGACATCCTGTGCCACGTCGACGAGACGTCGGGTGAGGTAACCCGAGTCGGCGGTCTTGAGCGCGGTATCGGCCAAGCCCTTGCGGGCTCCGTGCGTCGAGATGAAGTACTGCAACACGGTCAGACCCTCGCGAAAGTTGCTGGTAATCGGAGTCTCGATGATCTCACCGGAGGGCTTGGCCATCAGACCCCGCATTCCGGCCAGCTGGCGAATCTGCTGCTTGCTGCCCCGGGCGCCCGAGTCGGCCATCATGTAGATCGGGTTGAACTTGCTCTGCTCCCGCTCCTGGCGCTCCATCTCCTCGAACATCTCCTGCGCCACGCTGTCGGTGACGTTCGACCAGATCGCGATCACTTTATTGTAGCGCTCGCCCTTGGTGATGGCACCTTCGCGATACTGATCGTCGACCTCTTTCACCTCCTGCAATGCGTTGTCCACCAGCGTGTTCTTCTCGCTGGGAATTACTAGGTCCTCGATGCCGATGGAGATGCCGCTCCTGGTGGCGTAGGAGAAGCCGAGGTCCTTGAGCGAGTCGAGCATTTCGACCGTCTTGGCGACGCCGTACCTGAGGTAGCAGAAGTTGACCAGGCTCCCGAGCCCTTTCTTCTTCAACAGGCCATTGATGAACGGGATGTCCTTGGGCAGGTGATCGTTGAAGATCACGCGACCGACGGTGGTGTCGATGATGTCGCTTTCGACCTCTTGTACGTCGGCATGGACGACGTCTTGCTTGTCGAAGGCGGTCGTCAGGTCGATTATTTGACCGCTGTAGAGCAGACGAATGGGACTCAGTGTCTCCACTGCGCCCGCCTCCAACGCCAACACCACGTCCTCGGGCGTCGCAAAGGCGCGGCCCGCGCCCTTGCCACCCGGTTTCGACTTGGTCAAGTAGTAGCAACCCAAAACCATGTCTTGCGACGGCACGGCGACCGGCTGCCCATTCGCGGGAGACAAGATGTTGCGCGAGGAAAGCATCAACAAGGACGCCTCGATCTGCGACTCCGGCGACAGAGGGATGTGGACGGCCATCTGATCCCCGTCGAAGTCAGCGTTGAACGCGGTGCAGACGAGCGGATGGATCCGAATCGCCTTTCCCTCGACTAGCACAGGCTCGAAGGCCTGAATACCCAGTCGGTGCAGCGTGGGGGCGCGATTCAAGAGAACCGGGTGCTCGCGAATGACCTCCTCGAGGAAGTCCCACACTTCCGGTCGCTGCTGCTCGACCATCTCCTTGGCGGCCTTGATGGTCGTCGCCAGGCCCACTTGTTCCAGCTTGTTGTAGATGAACGGCTTGAAGAGCTCGAGCGCCATTCTCTTGGGAAGGCCGCACTGATGCAGTCGAAGCTCGGGACCGACCACAATGACGGAGCGTCCCGAGTAGTCGACGCGTTTCCCGAGGAGATTCTGGCGGAAGCGGCCCTGCTTTCCCTTGAGCGTATCGGAGAGCGACTTCAAGGGGCGGTTGTTGGCCCCTCTGAGAACGCGTCCCCGCCGGCCGTTGTCGAAGAGCGCGTCCACCGCTTCTTGCAGCATACGCTTTTCGTTCCGCACGATGACGTCGGGAGCCTTGAGCTCCATCAACTTCTTCAAGCGGTTGTTGCGGTTGATTACCCGGCGATAGAGATCGTTGAGGTCGCTGGTGGCGAAACGCCCGCCGTCGAGGGGAACCAGGGGCCTGAGCTCGGGCGGGATCACTGGGATCACGTCCAGAATCATCCACTCCGGACGGTTGTTCGATTTACGGAACGCCTCGACGACCTTCAGTCGCTTCGCGTACTTCAGTTTCTTCTGGAGCGACGTCTCGGTTTTCATGAGATCGCGGAGGTCCTCCGCCAGGTCTTCGACCTCCACTCGGCGGAGCAGCTCCTTGATCGCTTCCGCCCCCATCGAGGCATTGAACTTGCTGCGGTATTCTTCCCGCAGACTCCGGTAACGCTCCTCGCTCAGTAGTTCCTTTTCCTTGAGTGGCGTGTCACCCGGGTCGATGACCACGTAGGACTCGAAATAGAGCACCCGCTCCAGGTCGCGAAGGGACATGTCCAGCAGGTGTCCGATGCGGCTCGGAAGTCCCTTGAAGAACCAAACGTGTGAGACCGGACAAGCCAGCTCGATCTGAGCGAGGCGCTCCCGTCTCACTTTGGACTGCGTTACTTCGACCCCGCACTTGTCGCAGATGACGCCGCGGTGCTTCATACGCTTGTACTTGCCGCACAAGCATTCCCAGTCGGTCACCGGTCCGAAGATCTTGGCGCAGAACAGACCGTCCCGCTCCGGCTTGAACGTGCGGTAGTTGATGGTCTCCGGCTTGGTTACTTCGCCGTGTGACCACGCACGGATCTTCTCCGGAGAGGCCAGGCTGATCTTTATAGCGTCGAAGTCAACGACCAGATTTCCCTTGTCGCGAGCGGTGGCAAAAGCTTTCAACGTATCCTCCCATCCTGAAAGGAAGAAGGCTCATTCCAACTTGTCTCGTAGATCGAACCCAACCAGACTCGGGCGGGTTTCGGTCCACTGGCTCAATTGGCTCAATCCTTCGTTTTCAGCAGTTCAACGTCCAAACACAAACTCTGAAGCTCCCGAATCAAGACATTGAACGATTCGGGCAGTCCCGGTGCGAACGACGTGTCACCCTTCACGATCGCCTCGTAGATCTTGGCCCGTCCATACACGTCATCCGATTTTGCCGTCAGCAGCTCCTGGAGCGTGTGTGCCGCGCCGTAGGCCTCGAGTGCCCACACCTCCATCTCACCAAACCGCTGACCGCCGAACTGGGCCTTGCCCCCCAACGGCTGTTGCGTGATGAGGCTATACG
>JBOGJF010000192.1:0-2622 GCA_050747785.1 Vicinamibacteria bacterium | reverse complement strand
GCCATTGAGGCTCCCCCGGGAGATGACCTGGAGCCGCTTCAGCCGATTGCGGGTGTCCAGTATGAGGAGACCGAACTCCTCGACGGCCTTAGCGCCGAACCGAGGCAGGAGATACCTTCCCACGTCCTCGGGCGTGCGAAAGATGGGGCGAGACTCCGTGGGCTCAGTGAGCAGGCGCCGTCCCAGCTCCAGCGCCGCCACCAGGCGCGCGGTGCGTGCCGTCTTCAATCCCTTCACCCTCGCCAGCCCATTGGGAGACAGATCGGCGAGACCCGAGAGCCCTCCGGTGGAAGACAAGATTTCGTTGGCGAGCTCGAGCGCGGAAAGGCGGCGAGTCCCCGTCCCGAGGACGACGGCTAGGAGCTCGTTCGTTCCCAGAACCTCCGCGCCGCGGGCGAAAAGTTTTTCCCGGGGACGATCTTCCGGCGCGAGATCCCAGCTACTCATGTCGATTCTCTAGACGCCCGCAGACCCGCCGACGATCGCCGGAAGGAGTCGTGACGCAGGGCCCACCAACGTCACGTCGACCAGAGGGCTGAGCGGAGTCTCTTCTTTGTTGATCTCGACGACGAAACCACCGGCTTGCTTAGCCACGAGCGGAAGCGAAGCCGCGGGATACACGAGGGCCGACGTGCCCACGACGAGGAGCACCTCAGTGCGAGACATCGCCTGAACGGAGTGGTCGAACGGTTCTGGCGGGAGGATTTCTCCAAACCAGACGACGTCCGGGCGCAGCACGCTTCCACACGCGCACCGCGGAGGAAGCTCGGGTAACGGTGCCCGGAAGTCGTCGCCTCGATGCGAGCAGCCCGTGCATCGGAGGCGCCAGATATTGCCGTGAAGCTCCTCGACGTTTCGGCTTCCGGCCCGGCGGTGAAGCCCATCGACGTTCTGCGTCACCAGTGTGAACTCCTCGACGTTTTGCTCTAGTCGCACCAAGGCCTCGTGCCCGGCATTGGGTAGGCACGGGGCCAGCTTCTGCCTTCGCCAGTCGTACCATTCCCAGCTCAACTTGGGATCTTTCGCGAACGCCTCGGGCGTGGCAAGGTCTTCCGCGCGAAACGTCTTCCACAAACCGTCCGGCCCGCGGAAGGTCGGCACACCGCTTTCCGCCGAGATGCCCGCACCGGTCAGGACGCTCACCCGCCGGGCGCGCGCGAGCCTCTCGGCGACGTTTCGGAGAGCTTTGTCATCATGTTGCACCGTCAGAGTTTATGCCAGCAGCCTTGGCCAGGCAACGCGCGCGCAACTACATAGGGACGAGAAAAGCGGCGGCGACCCGCCGTGGATGGGTGAATCTCTCCAGCGGCGATGCACTCCAATGAGAATCCCGTCTAGGCGAGTTTTCTTTTACTCCTGCTATACCCTCCGGCCGTGGATGCCCGAGCTTTTTCTTGTTCCTGACAATAGCCCCGTAGAAGCCGATGGCGTTGACCTCGGACGGAGCATCAGTCGTAGTTGCTGAGCGCGGCGTCCCAAGGCAGGATGAGAGGTACGGCGTGGTTTCAGGTTCGTGGTGGGTGACGGGAAAGCTGGTTGTGACGGCGTCGATCAAGGAGGTGGCATGCTCCACCGGCACAAATACGCGGTTCTGGGTTTGGTCGCTGGCGGGATCATTGTCCTGATAAGCGGCATCGCCTTCGTGGCGGCCACGTACATTAACTACGACGGGAAATGCAGAACGCTCGGGCTCTTTTTTGGCTCGGGCACAACCTTTGAGTGTTCGTTCGCCGAGTACCTGTCCCATGACCTACTTCTCGCGTACTTACTCTACTATTTTGGGTGGGTCCCGGTGCTTACTTTGTTGTTGCCTATTGGGACCGGCTGGTGGATGGACCGCAGGAGAATGCGGCAGAGCGCGTCTCCCCTGGAGATCCGCCCGATGGGACGCGTCCGGAGGACGATGGCCTTGCTTGCGATGGCGGTCGCGCCGGCGACCGTAGCTTTGATTGCATTGAGCCCGTTGCCTCACCGGGTGACACGGATGCTCTATGAAAACGCTCCCGAGGCTGTGCTCATTCGCATCGCCGAGGGAGACGATCCAGCGGCATCCTATAGGGCGCTTAAGGAACTCCTGCGCCGCGCGCTCGGGAACAGCCTTTCCGATTCGGCCTTCGGCTCCCTGATCGCGAGAGGGCTGGAACGACAAGCGGACGCCCAGCTCCCCTGGGATCGGGACTATGGGTCGTTACTGCAAGTCGCCTATTCCCAAGGAAGGCTGTCTGAGGCCGACTTTCGGAGCTACGCCTCCAACTTCCTCCGGCTGCAGATAGGCGCGAACTACGACGACATGTCGAGCTGGCCGGAGGACCGACGCCCGCCCCCGATAAGAGTCGAGATCCGTTCAGAACGTCGAGGCGCCGGCCTTTGGGACGTCGACCGACAGTCAGCCCGGAAGATCCAGATGTTTGTAGTGTTGCGCCTGAGTGGTCTCGCTCTCGACGAAAGGCCCATCGCCATGCTTAGGGGAGATGAACCGCAATCGGAGATCGTTCTCTCTTACCCAGGCGCGGGCGACACCCACAACATAAGGCTCGCAACGGCGAATTCCCACTCTCCGGGAAGACGCGTCCTGACGGGTCACGTAGAGATTACTGTGAAGCAAGGCGAAAACAGTTGGAA
>JBOGJF010000191.1:0-2730 GCA_050747785.1 Vicinamibacteria bacterium | reverse complement strand
GCGCTGCGGCTGATGGAAGGCGAGGAGCGGGGGGAGATCTTTCTCGAGAAGGGTCGGATCGTTCACGCGGTATTGGGGGATCAATGCGGCGAAGAGGCGGTTTACGAGCTCGTCCTGTGGAATCAAGGGGAGTTCCTCTTCGAGCCCGGGGCCACTAGCGAGAAGAGCACCGTCAGCAAGGGCAATACGAACCTCATGATGGAAGCGGCCCGCCGGCGGGACGAGTGGGCGGTGATCTCGAAGGAGATCCCCTCCGTCGATTGGATACCCGAGTTCGTCATACCCGACGAGAACGAGACCGGTGGTCAGATCAACCTGAACACGAGCGAGTGGGTCTTGCTTTCCAAGATCGACGGGAAGCGAAGCTTGAAGGAGATCGCCGACGCGGCCGGCCTCTCGACGTTCCACACCGGGCGATTACTCTACGGTCTCGTCTCCACCAAGCTCATCCGGTTGCGCCGGCAGAGTGAGCGGGAAGATCCGTAGGCGCTCCTCGGACCCCGCTATCTCGGGAGGTCTCCTTTCAGTGCTGCGGGGCCCCACCCATTCTCCTGCTTAGTGCTCCCTCGCTCCTCGCTCGGGAGCTTGCATGAGCTGAGGGCTCCAGCTCGCCCTTCCGCCTTCGCTCGCTATCGTCTTCGCCAGCTTCGGCGGACCCGTCTGTAGCCTTGGCGGAGGCGGGCCGGCGACAAGCGCCTGCGGGCGGGTTGAGGACTCCTCTGGTGCGGGACGCCGCATCGTGCCTAAGATAGGCGTCTGGCGAAGCTGATTGACCGAGATCACGTGTATCGACGCCGGACAAGGACGACACCATGGCCGACCCCGGAAGAAGACTCGAGGCGAGCGTACCAGGATCCTGGTTCGTCGATGACTCCTGCATCGATTGTGACGCCTGCCGGCAGATTGCGCCCCGGATATTCGCCGAAGGCGATGGGCATGCCGTCGTGGCGCAGCAGCCCGAGAGCGGTGACGAGGATGCGTTCCGCGCTCTGGTCGCGTGCCCAGTCGGGGCTATTGGGCGCCAGGAAGCGGGAGCCTTCCCCCGCGCGCTTTTCCCTCAGCTTCTGGAGGACGGCGTCTACTATGCCGGCTACAATTCCCCCGACTCCTTTGGAGCCAATAGCTTCTTCGTCGAACGAGAGGCCGGTAACTTTCTCGTGGACTCGCCCCGTTGGGCAAAGCTACTGGTCCGGGAAATCGAGAAAAGAGGAGGGCTCTCCGATATCCTGCTCACGCATCAAGACGACGTCGCGGACGCCGGGCGTTATCAAGAGCACTTCGATGCCCGGGTGTGGATTCATCGGGCCGACCGCCGCGCGGCCCCTTACGCGACCCACCTGCTGGAAGGAGAAGAGGCGCGGGAGATCCGCCCAGGTCTTCTAGCGATTCCCGTTCCCGGTCACACACGGGGGAGCGTCGTCTTTCTCCTCGAGGAGAAGTTCCTCTTCACGGGTGATTCGCTCTACTGGAGTCGCAACCGGGGTACCCTCACGGCTTCGAAGGCCTACTGCTGGTACTCCTGGGAAAAACAAGTCGAGTCTCTGACCCGGCTCGCCGACTATCCCTTCGAGTGGGTGCTGGCGGGGCACGGAGACCGCATCCGATTGCCGCGCGACCAAGCGCGTGAGAGCTTGCTGGCATTGACCCGCCAGTTCTCTCGCGCATGAATCGTCGCGCTCTCATTGCGCTCGCTAGCGGGCATTTCCTCGGCGACTCCTACGCAAGCTTTCTTGCCCCGCTCTTGCCGGCGCTCATTATTCGCCACGGTCTCGACCTCGAATCAGCTGGCCTCCTGGCAGCGGTCTTCTCGATGGCCGCTCACTTGCTGCAGCCTGTCTGGGGCTTCCTGGCCGACCGTTGGCCCGGGCGGCGCTTCGCGATCTCGGGACCACTGCTCATGGCTGTTTGCATCAGTAGCATCGGGCTGGCACCCCATTTGGGACTCCTCATGTTGGCATTGGCGGTCGGCGGGTGCAGGATGGCGGCGTTTCATCCCGAGGCGTCGACGCTCACTCTCCGGACAAGCGAGGCTCGCCCGTCGTTCGGCATGTCGCTCTTCATCGCCTCGGGCATGTGCGGTTTTGCGCTGGGTCCCGTGCTAGCGACTGGCTGGTGGGGTCCTTCGGGCTTCGCGGAACAGCCTGGGGATTCGTTCCCGGGTTACTGGGCTCTCTGATCTTGTTCAAGCTCGTACCCGAACCGGGGGCGGCCATTCCGCGCGCGACTCACTTCCCGAGCGATGAGCTGTGGAGTCCTCAACCCGCCCCGCAGGCGCGAAGCCGCCGCAGGGCGAGCCGCGGGGGGGGCCCGCGCGCCATAATCGATGAGCTGAGCCCACCGTCTGCTCAGACTGCGTCTGGGAGGGGTGAGGTCGTCCGATTCATCGGGCGGAGACATATTGTCGCGCCGGTACGATGCACGGACGCGGTTGGCGTAGACACCGTAGAAATGGAGCCGATGTCTGTTGGGTTCGGGGACATGGATGAGCACGCGGGCCAGAAACTCGAGCGGGTCGAGCAGGGCCTGGTCGTCCAGTTCATGTCCTGCTTTGGGCTGGTAGAGGAAGAGCTGGGTTTTCGGGTGATAGCGAAGCCGGGAGAGGTTCACCGGCGAGCGCATCCAGTAGCAGGCGAGCTTGCCGCCTTCGCCAAGGCTTCGGCGGGCCAGGGTGGAGCCCCTCGGTGTCGCTGGGATAGACGGTGGTGTGATTGTGAACGCTGAAGCCCGAAT
>JBOGJF010000190.1:0-4708 GCA_050747785.1 Vicinamibacteria bacterium | reverse complement strand
TGCTCGAGAAGCAGTTTCGCAACTACTTCGAGCGTGCCGAGCGTCAACGCGGTATCACCGGTGAGACCCTCTTGCAGTTTCTCGAACGGCGGCTCGACAACGCCGTCTACCGACTGGGGTTCGCCAGCTCTCGGGCGCAAGCCAGACTATTGGTCCGCCATGGTCACGTGCGTGTCGGAGACCGTCGCGTCAACATCCCGTCGTACATCGTGCGGGCCGGGGAGGTCTTGTCGATCAGTCCCAAGTACACCAAGAACGCGCTATTCCAGCAGTCCCGCGAAGCCGCGAAGAGCCGCGGGACGCCGACCTGGCTGGAAATGGGCGCCGATCAAGCCTCTGGCAGGGTGATCTCATTGCCAACGCGTGAAGACATCGGCCTGCCCGTGCAAGAGCAACTGGTGGTCGAGCTTTACTCGAAGTAAAGTAGGAGGATTCTCAGAAAATGCTGTGGAAGGGATTTCAGAAGCCAAAGCGGCTCGAGTTGGATCGCGAGCTCTCGACGGATCGTTACGCCCGGTTCTCTGCCCAACCGTTCGAGAGGGGATTCGGAACGACGATTGGCAATGCTCTCCGGCGGGCACTGCTGTCTTCGATCGAAGGGGCTGCCATCACGGCGGTCAAGATCGAGGGCGTGCTCCACGAGTTTTCGCCGATTCCGGGGGCATTGGAAGATACAACGGGTATCGTGTTGAACCTGAAGCAAGTACCTTTCAAACTTCACACATCCGGTGCGAAGACCGTCTACCTCAAGGCCTCGGGAGAGGGTGAGGTGAAGGCGAAGGACATCGAGGTGGACTCCGAGGTGGAGATTCTCGACCCCGAGGTCCCCATCGCCAATTTGGCCGCCGGCGCCCAGCTCAACATCGAGATGCGTCTGAAGAACGCACGGGGCTACGTCTCCGCGGACAAGAATTTCGACGAGGATCTCTCGATCGGTTACATCCCGCTCGATTCGGTCCACTCGCCGGTCAAGAAGGTGAACTACATCGTCGAGGCGGCGCGCGTCGGCCAAGCCACCGACTACGACAAATTGACACTCGACGTGTGGACGAATGGGTGCGTGGCGCCGGCGGAGGCGGTCGGCTTGGCAGCCAAGTTGCTCAAGGATCATCTGACGATCTTCGTGAATTTCGAGGAGGAGGCTCCGGCAGACGAGGTCATGGTCGACCGCGAGCGTGAGACGCTGAACGAGAACCTCAACCGCAGCGTCGACGAGCTCGAGCTCTCCGTCCGATCCTATAACTGCTTGAAAAACGCGAACATCCAGACCATCGCCGAGCTCGTGCAGAAGACCGAAGCCGAGATGCTGAAGACCAAGAACTTCGGTCGCAAGTCACTCAACGAGATCAAAGAGATCCTCAATTCGATGGGGCTCTCGTTGGGGATGAGAGTGGAATGATTCGATGAGACACCGGGTAGCGCACCGCAAACTGGGTCGCACGACGCAGCACCGGATGAGCCTGCTGCGAAATCTCGCGGCATCGCTCTTCGTTCACGAGCGCATCCGCACGACCCTGGTGAAGGCCAAGGAGCTCCGGCCGTTTGCGGAAAAGCTGATCACACTTAGCAAGAAGGATTCGCTGCATGCAAGGCGGCGGGCGCTGCAGGTGATGGGCCACCGGGAAGCCGTTGCCAAGCTCTTCCGAGACTTGTCGGCGCGGTTTGCCGACCGCCCGGGCGGCTACACGCGCATCTTGAAGCTCGGCCCTCGGCAGGGTGACGGCGCGGAGATGGCCTTCATCGAGCTGGTCGATTTCACCTTCAAAGCCACGAAGGAAGCGCCCGCTAAGGACTCGAAAGAGAAGGCAGGAGCCAAGCCGAAGGCGGCCGAGAAGTCCGGAGTCGAGCCCGAAGCCGACGAGGAGGCCTCCGCAAAGGAAACCAAAGCCTCCAAGGGCAAGAAGAAGGGCGCGAAGCCCGCTGCGGGAAACAAGAAGAAGGCAACGAAGAAGTCGACCAACCGCAAGAACAAGAAGAAGAAGGATTAACGCTCTTCCTTCAATCAAGCCAGGGAGCCGAGGCTAGCCATGGCCTCGGAAATTCATTCCTCTTTCTCTTTCTGCTTTTCCTTCCTGGTCTCCTGAACGATCTTTTGTTGAAGGTGACTAGGCACTTCCTCGTAGTGGGAGAAATCCATGTGGAAGGCGCCCCGACCGCCGGTCATCGACGTCAGGGTGGGCTCGTACGAGAGCATCTCCGACATCGGAACCTGCGCCTTGATCATCGTTTGCGAGCCCTTCTTGTCCATCCCCTGGGTGCGTCCGCGGCGGGAGTTGAGATCGCCGAGCACGTCGCCGGTGGTATCGTCGGGGACCGCGATGCTCACGTCCATGATCGGCTCCAACAACGTGGGGCGACAGGTTTCCATGGCTTCCTTGAAGGCTAGCGATCCAGCGATCTTGAAGGCGAGCTCGGACGAGTCGACCGCGTGGTACTTGCCGTCATACACGGTGGCCCGGAAGTCTACCATCGGGTAGCCGGCAAGGTAGCCCTTCAAGCGCGCCTCCTGGATGCCTTTTTCCACGGCCGGGATGTACTGCTTGGGTATGGATCCGCCGAAGATGTCGTTGACGAACTCGAAGTCGGAGCCCCGGGGAAGCGGCTCGAAGCGGACCCAACAATCGGCAAACTGACCGTGCCCGCCGGTTTGCTTCTTGTGACGTCCGTGGGCTTCCGCGGTACCGGCGATTGTCTCCCGATAAGGGACCCGCGGGGGATGAAGGGCCACCTCGACCCCGAACTTCTTCTTCAGCCGATTCACGACGACTTCGATGTGAAGCTGGCCGGTTCCGGATAAAATCAGCTCGCCGGTCCTCGCGTCACGCTCGTAACGGAGTATCGGATCTTCTTCCACCAGACGTTGCAAGGCTTGGCTGATCTTCTCCTCGTCCCCCCGGGACTTCGGCTCGATGGCAAAACTGATCACGGGATCGGGTGACTTGAGCGCCTCGTAGCGAATCGGGCTCGCCTTGTCGCACAGGGTATCCCCGGTCTGAGTCTCCCTGAGTTTGGTCACCGCGCCCAGATCTCCCGCGCTCATCTCCGGGACGGACTCCGTGTTCCTTCCCTGCAGCAGGGAGAGTGGTCCGACGCGCTCCTGTGTGTCTTTGTTGGCGTTCAAGTAGGTCGTGTCAGATTTCAAGACACCGGTCATCACACGAAACAAGGAAATGCGACCCGCGTACGGGTCGGCGATGGTCTTGAATACGAAGGCCGATGCGGGCTCATTCACCGAGGCCTTGCGGACGACGACGTCTCCCTTCGAGGGGTTCTTGCCCCGTACCTCGCCCCGAGCGTCGGGAGACGGTGACAAGTTGGCCAGGTGATCCAGCAACTTATGAACCCCGATGTTGTGCGTCGCGGAGGCCGCCAAGATGGGAAAAATCCGACCCGCTACGAGACCTCTTTTCAGACCACTCATGAGCTCGTCTTGCGTGAGATCCCCAGCCTCGAAGAACTTCTCCATCAGGGCGTCGTCACCTTCGGCGATCATCTCGACCAGGGTGCTGCGGGCGGTGCCCGCTTCGTCCTTTAGGTCGTCCGGGACTTCCTGCTCGTCGTAGGAGCCCTGGTCATCGCCCTTCCAAACGAAGGCCTTCATCCGAAGAAGATCCACCATCCCGCGAAAGCCTTTCTCCACTCCGACGGGCAGCTGGATGGGGACGGTCGTACGGCCCAAGACATCTTGAATGGACTGGACGCTTCTCTCGAAGCTCGCCCGGTCCCGATCCAGGCGGTTCACGATGATCATCCGGGGGAGGCCGAACTCGTTGGCGAAGTCCCAAACCTTTTCCGTTTGAACTTCGACGCCCGCCACCCCGCACACCGTCACCAGAGCGGTGTCGGCTACGTGGAGGGCCGCTCTCGCCTCGTTGATGAAGTTGCCGTAACCAGGCGTGTCCAGGAAGTTGATCTTCGTCTTGTTCCATTCGCAGTAGGCTAAGGAGGTGGAAAGGCTAATCTTCCGTTCGATCTCATCCTCGTCGAAATCGGTGACGGTCGTGCCATCGTCGACCTTGCCGAGACGGTTGACCGCACCGGCATCGAATAGCATGGCCGAGACCAGGGAAGTCTTTCCCGAGCCTCCATGGCCGACGATAGCGATATTCCTGATGTTTGCGGTTTCGTACGTTTTCATCGCCCCTCCGTTTGCACCATCCGGGGAAACCGCGCCTCTTCGTTGGACCGGGGAGTTGGATCTGGAATCCTAGACCCAGGCGGTTTTGCCAACGCAAGCGAGAAGGATGACGACCCGTTGTGACGCTTGGTCACAGCCCTCCCGAGCGAGCGGCGGGAATTATAGCATCGGCGTCTTTCGTTGCAAAGGAAGGGGAGGAGGGGGGTGGCCCGCGGGTGGCCTCGTGCGAGGCTCAGAAGTTCAGGTAGCTGTTGGGTATGCCGGCTCGCCGGGCGCGGGCGATGATGTCCTCTTTTGCCGAGAGTTTTTGAGCTTCGAGGGCTTGGTTCTTGTCTCGGAGCTCTTGCTGTTCGGCTCTCAGGCCGGGGATGTTGCCCGGGTTTCGCATCGCTAGATCCGCCTGAGGCGCGGTGGGGAGTCCGGTGCCTCCGGTCGACACTAGCTCGTTTTCTATCTCCGCGAGCCGCTGGTTGTTTTTCTGGATTTCCGCGTCGATCGTGACAACCTGCTGTTGATAGCTCGCCTTCATTCTCTCGAAGAGGCTCAACTTCTGTTCGAGCGGGGCGCCGG
>JBOGJF010000189.1:0-1783 GCA_050747785.1 Vicinamibacteria bacterium | reverse complement strand
ATGCCGGCTCTTTCGAAGGCCAGGCGATTTCCCCAGACGGCAGACCCGTGCAGGCCGCGAAGGAACACGGGGTGATTGGGGACGCGCGCGCTCAGAACGCCCATCGTAGGGTAGTCGTCCGCCCAAGCTCCTTCGTCCCAGCCGTAGCCGATGACCCACTGACCCTCGGGGAAGCCGGCGGCTCGTGCGGCGACCCGATCCACCCTGGCCTCCTCGGTGGAGAGGTCGACAAGAGAAACCTGATCTAGGATCGCGCCCAGCCACGCGGTGTGGGCGTGCGAGTCGACTAGGCCTGGCAGCACGGTGGCACTCTGCAAGTCGATGACGCGGGTTCTATTGCCACGCAGTGCCCGCACGTCCTCGTTGGTTCCTACGCGAAGAATGCGACCGGCCTTCACCGCGATGGCCTCGGCCTCCGGCTGCCATCCGGAGTCGGTGTGTGGGGCGTTCGGCGCTGGAGTGCCGTCGGTGGCCGGATCGTCCCAGGCGAACGTGTAGACGCGTCCGTTCGTCAGGATGAGATCGGCCGGGTTATCGGGAGCGGTTTGTTCCAGCGTACACGCGGCGAGCGTCCCCAGGCAGGTGACGATCGTCACGACGCCAAGGGGCCGAATAGCCTGTTTCATCGTCAAGCGCCGACTCTGGACAGTCGGGGCCTTCTCAACGTATGTCAGTGTATTTATTGTATGTTACCGGAAGGTAAGCGGAAGTGGCAAACTCCTGCCTAAAGGCGCGTCAGGATGGGCAAGTATTGCTTCCAGGGCCCGACTTCCGTTCCGTATTGCTTCGCCATGACGCGGGCGATCTGACCGAGGTGACCGAGATCGTGAACTGCCCAGGTGGCGAGGAGCTGTCTGAGCGTCACTGTTCCCAGCTCAGGGTGGGTCCCAACCCGATCGAGCTGGTTGGTATCGAGAGGAAGCGCCTTCAAGGCGGCGATGTTCTCCGCGCGCAGAGACTCGAACGTGTCGAGCAGATCGGCGAGCGACTTCCCCTTGGTCGCCTCGCGGAACCCGAAGCGATCGAACGGTGTGAAGGGCCGTGACGCGCCGTGCTCCAAGATGATCTTGGCACGTGGAATCCAATCAGTCCTCTCTCCATGGATGAGATGTCCGAGGACGTCGCAGGGGCTGAACGTGTCCGAGCCTTCGTTGCCGAGTGTCCACGCCTCCGCCAAACCCGCTAGGAGTGATCGCAGAGTCTTCGGCGTTCTCTCCAACACCTCGATGGTTCTTTCGAGCGTGAATTCCAATGGATCCTACCCTGGGAAAGGGAGACGGCACCCTGAAACCGACACTAGTCTTTCACCACTACATCTTGGTAGCACTTCGCAAGTCGCTCACCACCTGCTTGTGGGCGTCCGCTATCACGATGTCGCGCCAGCGGCGGTGGAATTGACGTCGGTCCCGACCACGCCGGCCTTGGCGACGCTCCGAGCCCTTGCGGCGTCCATTGTTGGGCCGCTCTTCGATCTCGGCGAGTACGCGCGCGACGAGACTCGTCACGCAAGCCGTTCTACTGAACGTGACACCGGGATTTGCTTCTTCGAGTAACTGCCGGTACCGATCGATGCGCGGCAACAACGAAGCGGGAAATTCCGGCAGTTGAAGATCGACCGTGCCCTTCATGACCCAACCTCCTTCTCATGTTCGGGCTTGGCGAGCGTCACCTCCGCAGGGACCTTAGTGATGGCGGTATTATCCCTGTCTAGACCTCTGAATCAAAGCCTTCTCTGGATTTTTTTCGAGCTTTGCAGCCGTCCCCCCTGTGGAAATCTCGACCC
>JBOGJF010000188.1:0-7851 GCA_050747785.1 Vicinamibacteria bacterium | reverse complement strand
ACTCTGAGTCCCCGGTTGCTCGTGCTGGGGGTGTCACTCATTTCTCTGTGGCTCGGCTTCGGTCTGATGAGCTCGTTCGGGCTTGGGCTCACGCTAGCCATCGGCCAGGCGCTCTGGTTTGCGCTCGACCCATTCGGCCTGGTGCACGTGAGTGGCAAGACCGCGGTCCCCGCCGTCCTCTTCACCGCGGCGTGTGCGCTCGTCGTCCGCATCCTGGACCGCCAACCCGTGAGACGCTGGGTGCCCCTCGTCTTCCTGCTCGGCTATCTGCTCAAGGGCGCGGGAATTTTCTATCCCAGCTATTTCTATCCCGACGTTCGCAATCACCGTCGCTACGTGTACGCGTTCGCTCGAGCCGAGGGTACGATTCCGGAACGAGGTCTAGCGGCACAGATGGAAGTGCGCACGGCTTATCCTCGTAGAATCGCGGAGAAGCAGTATGCCCTGCCCTACTCTCCACTCCCTTTCATCCCGTTCACCTGGCTACCGGACGACGTTCATCTCGTCGAGGATGCACTGAAGCACGTTGCTCTCGTGATGGGCGCGGCGGAGGCGATCGTCGTCTACGCATTAGCCGCCTTTCTGTTGGGTGCGCGGGTCGGCGTGACCGCCGCGCTGCTAGCCGTCTTTCTTCCACCCGGGTACAGCCGTCTATTCCTCGCCATGTGGCCGACCATCGCTGGTCATTTACTGGACTGCCTTGCAATAACCGCGGCGGTTTTCTGGGCGGCGCGTCCCGAGCGTGTGCCGCGGTTTGCCGCGTTCTTCGTGGCCTGCCTTTCCTCCGCGCTCATCTACATCTCGAGCCTCTTCAATCTAAGCGCATTCGTCGCGTCGTTCTCGCTCTTCGAGAAACGTCTCGCAGGGCGCGCGCTCGTTGCCTGGACCGTGGCGGCGTCGATCACGATCGTCGCTCTTTACTCGTCTTTCACTCTGCTCTTCTTCGAGGAGATCGTGCCTTCATTGCTCGCTTCCACGAACGAATCATCCTCGGGATCGGTACTCGTGGGCATCGAAACGGTCTTTCAACGCCTGGTCATCTTCTACGGTTACGGTTTCCCCGCCCTAACGGTCGCGGGGATCGCTCTCGCCTACCGTAGAAAGGACCAGGCCGCGTTCCGGATGCTGGCTGCCTATGGAGTCGCGTTCGTCTTGCTATCCGGGCTTAGAGTATTGCCGGGGGGATTCTTCAAAGACCTCAAGGAGATCCTGTTCGTGGCGCCGCTCGTCGCGATGGGCTCCGGTATCACGCTCGATTCCTTGGCTGCCCAAGGACGATGGGGAAAATGGTCGGCCGCTCTGATCCTTGGCGGACTGATCGCCTTCTGGTGGGGAAACTATCGGGGCTATTGGGTCGCCTACGCGTCCTTGGCCGGACTCGATTGAAGGTTCATCGCATCCTGGATGAAGTAGAGCGGCCGTTGCCGGACCTCCTCGGAAACCGCCCCGAGATACTGGCCGAGCACCCAGAGCCCGAGGAGCTGCACGCCTCCGAGAAAGAAAAGCGCTACCGTCGCACCGGAAGCGGCGCCGATGGCAAGCGCAACGAGTGCGCCCACGCAAACGAGGAGACCCGCGCATCCAAGCAAGAAGATCGGAAAACCGCTGAACGAAAAGGCGGCGGTCATCGCGAGCCGGATCATGGTCCCGAGTCGATACTTGCTCTCGCCGAGCGATCGAGCCTGCCGGTCATAGAGAATCTTCGTTTGTCGGAACCCTCCCCACACCACGAGGCCACGAAGAAACCGCCTTCGCTCGCGCAGGCTGCGCAGCCCATCGGCGGCCCTTCGTGACAAGAGGCGAAAGTCACCCGTATCCGGTGGCACGTCGATGGTGGCAATCAAGCGAACGAGCCGGTAGAAGAGGTACGCCGTCGCTCTCTTGAAGAGCGACTCCCCTTGCCGCGCCCGTCGCTGGGCATAGACCACGTCGAAGCCCTCCCGCCAGCGTTTCACGAGGTCGGGGATGACCTCGGGCGGATCCTGCAGATCGGAGTCCATCAAGATGACCGCGTCACCTCGGGCATGGTCGAGTCCCGCCGTCAGTGCGACCTGATGACCGAAATTCCGACTGAGGACCAGAACACCCACGCGGGGGTCTTTCAACGCTAGCTCGCGTAGAGAATCCTTCGAGCGATCGGTGCTTCCATCGTCGACATAGATCATTTCAAATGGACCGAGTGGTTCCAAGGCGGCCAGGAGGCGTCGATGTAGCTCAGGAACGGTGGCTTCCTCGTTGTAGACAGGAAGTACTACACTGAGTTTCAAAGGTTCCCGCATCTGTTTTGACGGAGAAGCATATCTTGTACGGCGGTTTCTAGCTACTTCTTCTTGATGCCTGAGGAACCTGCCCATAGAATGCCATCAGGATGATTGGCCGACTCGCGGGAAAAGCGGCTCTCGTAACTGGTTCGAGCAAAGGAATCGGGTTCGGCATCGCCGCGGCATATCTCGAGGAGGGCGCACGCGTCTTCTTGTGCGCCCGGGGAGAAAAGGATCTCGAACGTGCTGCGGCTAAGCTCGAACGGATCGGTTCCGATGTCGACTACGCCGTCGCCGACGTGGGCGACGTGGACCAAGCCAAGCGCCTCGTAGAAGCCGCTCTCTCCCGGTTCCAGGACCTCAGTATCCTGGTCAACAACGCCAGCATCCTGGGCAAGAGGGCTCCGATCGTCGAGACCGACGCCGCGACCTGGGATGAAGTGCTGCGCATCAACACGTCGAGCATTTTCTATGTAACGCGCCCCCTTCTTCCGGCTCTGATCGAGCGGGGTTCTGGCTCGATCATCAATGTGAGCTCCAGCGTCGGCCGCAAAGGTAAACCGAACTGGGGGCCCTACGCCGTCTCCAAGTTCGGTCTCGAGGGATTCACCCAAGTGCTAGCCGAGGAGCTCCGGCCCCACGGAATCCGCGTGAACAGCGTCAACCCGGGCGCTACGCGAACGGGGATGCGAGCCGATGCCTATCCCGACGAGGATCCCCTCACCCTGCCGACACCCGCGGATATAGCCGAAGTCTTCGTCTATTTGGCATCCGACGAGTCGGCCTCGGTAACCGGGCAGGCCTTCGAGGCCCGGGACTACTTGAAACGCGCCCGCGCCTAGCAGGCCAAGTGAGAACACGACGGGCCTGCGCGAGCGGAGCGAGCCCGGCGCGCTTGCCGCGCCGAAGACAGGGTGCAGCCGTGGGGGTGGGGCCCACACGGCACTGATGCACTTAAGTCCCGATTGAACCGTCCTTGGCCCGCCTTTACATCGCGAGCCCCGGCACGTTACAATTCCTGGGCCGAATCGGACGAACTTGCCGACATCATGATTCCTCAGACGTTGGGCCGCTACGTGATCCAAGCGGAGGTTGCCCGCGGAGCAATGGGGAAAGTGTATCGTGGCTACGATCCGCTCTGCCGCCGAGTCGTCGCCATCAAAACGATTCGGCCCGAGTACCTGATCCAGCGCAACGCGCGGGACTACTTACAGCGCTTCCAGCGAGAGGCGCGCGCCGCGGGAGCTCTTTCTCATCCCAACATCGTCACGATCTACGACGTCAGCGACGACTACTTCGTCATGGAGTATTTGGAGGGAATCACCCTCCTCAGTCTAATCGCCCGACGGGGAGGCCTCCATCCCACTGAAGTCTTGGATATCGTGGCCCCGATCGCCGATGCGCTCGACCACGCCCATCGACAGGGGATCATCCACCGGGACATCAAGCCCTCGAACATCATGATCCTATCGGACGGCCAACCCAAGATCATGGACTTCGGCGTGGCGCACCTGGAATCGACGATCATGACTACCGACGGCGAGTCATTCGGCTCACCGCCTTACATGTCACCCGAGCAAATCCTGGGAGAGGAGCCGACCGCGCAGGCAGACATTTTTTCACTCGGCGTCGTGACCTACGAGCTGCTGACCGGCCACCGACCCTTCGCAGGAGACAAGATACCTTCCCTTTTGTTCCGGGTAGTGAACCTCGAGCCGCCTTCGCCGCGAAAGTGGAACACCGAGCTCCCAGCTCGCTACGACGTCGTCTTCGATACCGTCCTCGCCAAGAAGCCGTCCAACCGCTACGCGACCGCGGCGGATTTCGTTCGCGCCCTGCAGCTAAGTAAACGAGAGCGAATCGAGCTTTCGACACCGCTCGACCAGACGGAAGCCGCGTCCGTCGTCGCGTCCACATCGCGCTCACCGCGCGGAAAGGAGACGATCCGTCTAACGGGAGTCGAGGCGGCTCCGCGCGAGGCAACGCTCCGTTCTCCGGAGATGGCGGGCCGGCAGCGCGGTGCTCCCGTTCATCTTACACTTCGGCTCCGACGGGCAACGTTCGTGGCAACCACGGCTCTGCTGGCGGCCGCCTGCGCGGCGATCGTCGCGATCTTCGTGAGCGCGAGCGCCAACTCACCACTACCTCCCGCGCCCGTCGAGGGACTACGCATCGAGACCGCTCCCCCCGGGGCAACGGTCTGGCTCAACGGAGAGGAAGTCGGCGTTTCTCCTCTGGTCGTCGGCACCGTGCCCGATGGACGGGTGGGCCTGCGGGTCGCCAAGAAGGGCTTTCTGCCCGTCGAGCAAACGCTCGAGGTACAAGCCGGCGTCTTCCCCCCCCTGGCAATCTTCGACATGATGCCCGCGCGAACGAGTCTATTTCTGACTGCCGAACCGGAGGGATCCCTGGTTCATGTAGACGGGCAGCCGCTTGGCGAGTCTCCTATCGAGAACATTCCTATTCACCCGGGAAACCACATGATCCAAGTCCTCCGAGAGGGATACCGGCCGTGGCGCTTCGAGTTGGAGGCCGAACCGGGCGAGAGCCTTCACTTGGTCGCTCGCCTCACGCCGGTTGGCATCGAGCCCCGTGAAGCCACTCGAGAGGGCGATCTCGTCGAGCTCGGACCCGATGTCACGCCGCCCCGGAAGATTCGCGGAGAGTTTGCGATCTACCCAGAATACGCCATCGAACAAGGGGACGAGGGAACCGTCACGGTGGAGATGATCGTCACCGAGGGTGGCCACCCCATGGATCTACGCGTCGTGGAATCGGCGGGCGACGTTTTGGACCGAGCCGTCCTAGAGGCGTTGTGGGCTTGGCGGTTTCAGCCAGCGGAGAGAGATGGGGTACGCGTCCGCGTGCGGTGGAGGGTTAGCCAAAGCTTTCGTAGGGGACAAGAAACCGGCACGCGAGCCGTGTCAGATTCGGTGTCGCTCGAGTAGGTCTCGCAAACGCTCGGATATTCCCGGCTCCTGCTTTAGCTCCACCAAGGGTTTAAGCTCGCCCCATATAACGCCTTCGTCCAGCTTCCCAGCCTGCCGAATAATGATGCCTTCGACGTCCAGCCAGTCTTTATCTCGGCCGGCGAACGCTTTGAAGACAATCAGGTCCTCGGCTGAGCACGTCGTCAGCGAAACGCCCTCCGCGATCGGAAAAGCACTTGCTCTTCCAACGGCTCGTTCTTCGAAAGGCATCGCACCTAGCGCAACGTCGATAGGGATCTTCTCGACGCCCTCTATGAGTAGCACGCGATTCTCCAGCCCGAACTGCCTTGCATCGGGTATTCGACTCGGGAACTCCTCGAGAAAAGAATCTATGAACGCCTCCTCGTTCCCGAATCCTGTCAAGACCGTGAGATCGACGTCGAGCGTGAGCCGCGGCTCCCCCCAGCGCTGAACCGCAATGGCACCGATAAAACAAAACCGCCAATTCTTCCCGAGGCAGAACTCCTGCACTTCGAGAGCAGCCGAGAAGATCGGGTTCACGTGCGAAGAGAGCGTTGGAATAGGGCTTGTTGCTCGACGAGCCCCGACGACCTCCGGCGAGCCGGGCTTAACTTGGAAGGATGGGCCAGCGCCAACAGGACATCGGTCGCCGCTAGGGCCTGTTCAGGCGACATCTGTCGGAGCGCCTTTTCCCTTTCGGCCGCGAGTTGGACTTCCGCGCTCTTCCATTGGGCGAGCCACTGCCTTTGCCAGCTCGGCGCAGACGTTGTCGTTCGCTTCACTGAGCCTATTATATCAGGCTCGTGGCCAAGCCTCTCACATTAGCAGTCACGAGATCTCTCGAGTTGCCTCGGCACACGCTCCTTGCGATCCCGTCCCCCGCTGAGTATTCTTCTTGTTGATGACTCAAGACTTGACGCTTATGCTACGGGAGGTCGATGACTTCCTCATGGGTGAATCGAAAGTCCATCGGACGTTGAGTCGTATCGCCAGCCTTCTCGACGAAATGGGGATCGATTTTGCGCTGGCGGGTGGCGTGGCCGTCGGGTTGAGAGGCCATCTCCGAGTGACTGTCGATGTGGACATCCTTGTTTCAAAGCAGGGGCTCAAACTCTTCAAGGACAAGTGGCTCGGAAAAGGGTTTGTAGAAAAGTTCCCGGGATCCAAAGGACTGCGGGATACCGAGACGGGCGTCCCGATCGACTTTCTGATCGCGGGCGAGTTTCCAGGAGACGGCCGCCCGAAGCCGATTCAATTTCCCGAACCGGCATCGATTCCCAAGGAGGGTCCTTATCGGCTGCTCGACTTGCGAACATTGATCGAGCTCAAGTTGGCATCGGGCATGTCGGCCCCCGACCGTCTCGTGGATCTCGCGGATGTGCTGGCTCTCATACGAGCAAACGGGCTTTCGGAGGTCTTCGCCGATACGCTCCACCCTTACGTCCGCGACAAGTATCTAGAGCTCTGGCGGGCCGCTCAGATCTCCAGCGACTACTGAAGCGGGCCGGGTACTACCTCAAATTCAAGGCAGGCTTCCCAATAGATGATAGATGCTCAGGATTCGCAGATTGACTTAGTCATGTAGTTGTTCCATAATAGGACATGATTCGGATCAACATTCACGAGGCCAAGGCGCACCTCTCGCGATACCTCAAGGAACTCCGCGAAGGTGAAGTTCTCGTCATCTGTAAGAGGAACATACCGATTGCGGAGGTTCGTACAATACCGTCCGCTCGCACGGCGCATCGCCCGGTTGGCCTGGCCAAGGGAGAGCTGCAGGTTCCCGATTCGTTCTTCGAGCCGCTCCCCGAAGACGTCCTGAGTGGGTTCGACGGCGCGAACAGCCAGTGAGGCTGCTGCTCGACACCTGCACGTTTCTCTGGATAGCGTCGGACTCTCCGGAACTGTCGAGCCGGGCTCGAGAGATTTTTCGTCGTCCGGACAACGATGTCTATCTCAGCGCTGCCTCGACGTGGGAGATCTCCGTCAAGCACGGACTCGGTCGGCTACCGCTGCCCGGTGCACCCGAAACCTACGTGCCGGAGCTTCGACAACGCCACGGGATCGAACCGCTAGCTGTGAACGAAGAAGCGACACTGTATCTAAGCCGTCTTCCCACTTTACATCGCGACCCGTTCGACAGAATGCTCGTTTGCCAGGCGAACGTTGAGGGGATGGTCATCCTGACGCCGGATGAGCTGATCACTCAGTACCCGGTCCGCTCCATGTGGTAGATCGGGAGCATCGGACAACTCGCGCCGCACTAAGTCAACGCCCGCGAGATCCTGGACCAACCGGTTCGCGGAAACAGGGGGTGCAGGATCGCCCGAGACCGCTCACCGAACGCGGTCGAGCCGCTGACTCCCCGGAGCGGCTCCATGAAGTGCCGCATTGGATGGGTGTGGGCCCGCTTACTTCAGCCTGAGCGCAGGGTCGCCCAGCAGGTGGTAGATGCTGAGAAGCTCAGGGAACGCGCCGGTGTCTGCATACCCCGCCTGCCCCGCGAGGATCGCGTCTCCCAAACGCTCGTGCTCGCCGTGCACGACCTCGTTCAGAAGCACCTTGTGGAAACGGTGCGCCGGCTCATCGAGACTGAAACCGGTCGGCGAGAACGCGGCGATGACGCCCTTCCCTTCGGC
>JBOGJF010000187.1:0-7073 GCA_050747785.1 Vicinamibacteria bacterium | reverse complement strand
CCTTGGAAACGAAGCCGCCTCGCGCCGCCTCGATGGCACTCGCCACGTTCGTTCCCCCCTCCGGGACCGCGCCGGTGCTGACCGAATC
Organism: Vicinamibacteria bacterium; assembly: GCA_050747785.1. Lineage (GTDB taxonomy): Bacteria > Acidobacteriota > Vicinamibacteria > Marinacidobacterales > DATDRI01 > CBDANW01. The sequence continues at coordinate 6,985 of JBOGJF010000187.1, read as the reverse complement.
CAGAAAGATGCGGGCCGCGCCGTCATCGAGCGTGAGCGGGCATTGCACGAAAGCGCTCCCAGAAAACACGATAAGGCCCACGCGATTCCCTTGCAGTCGGTCGATGAGGTTCGCGGCGATGTGGCGCGCCTTCTCGAGACGCGAGGGAGCGATGTCGGTGGCGTCCATGCTAAGAGACGTATCGAGAGCAATGAAGACGTCGACGCCGGTTCGGACGACCTCCTCGGTCCTTTCGCCCCACTGCGGCCGCGCGAGGGCAAGTACCAGGAAGAAGACTCCCGCCAGGATGAGCCCGCTCTTCAAGCGATCGCGCATCGGGCTCACCGCCTGTGATAGCTTCGCGATCAAGCTCCGATCGCCGAAGGCCGCGACCGCTCTTCTCTTGCGGCGCCCCGCCCAGAGAAAAAGCGCTCCCAGAAGCGGCACGAGCCACAGGTAATACAGGGCGGAAAGATTGGCGAATTGCATGGCTAGGGAATGCTCAGGAGGCGGGTTCGCGAAAGGAGCGACTCGGCGAGGAGCAGTCCCAACGCCACCGCCATGAAATAAGGCGCGAGCTCGGTGTACTGAACGTACTCTCTTTGCTCGATCTCGGTCTTCTCGAGGGCGTCGATCTCCTTATAAACCTCGACCAGGGACTCCGCGTCCGTCGCCCTGAAATACTTTCCGGCGGTGAGGTCGGCGATTTGCTGCAAGGTCTTCTCGTCAATCTCGACCAAGACTTCCTGGTACACGGTGCCGTAAATCGGATCCTCGAACGGGTAGGGGGCGTAGCCGTCGCGGCCCGCCCCAACGGCGTAGATCTTGATCCCAAAGGTCTTGGCGAGCTCGGCGGCCGTGAGAGGATCGATCTCACCCCGATTGTTCACGCCGTCGGTGAGCAAAATGATGATGCGGCTCTTGGCCTTCGAGTCCTTGAGCCGGTTGACGCTCGTGGCGATGGCGGTCCCGATGGCCGTGCCGTCCTCGATGGCGCCGATCTGGACGTCTGCGAGGAGCGTCTGGAGAACGTCGTGATCGGTCGTGAGCGGGCACTTGGTGAGCCCGTGAGCCGCAAAGACGACCATACCGATGCGGTCGTTCGGGCGCGACCGGATGAAGTCGGCGACGACTTCCTTGGCCACGTAGAGCCGGTTGCGCGGCTTGAAGTCCTCGGTCTTCATGCTGCTCGAGATGTCGATGGCAAGCAGGATGTCGATGCCTTCGGTAAGGACCTCTTCGCTGCGCGCTCCCGCCTGGGGTCGCGCTAGCGCGACCAGCACGGCCGTCAGCGCCAGCATCCTCAATATAAAAGACAATACGGACAGGCGCGCCCAGATCGAGGGACCGAACCCGCTGAGAGGGCGCAGATCGGAGTAGCGGAGCGTCGGCCGCGTCTCGCGGAGCTTGTAGTGCCAATAGATGAGGGCCGGCACGACCAGAAGGCCGAGCGTCAACCAAGGATAGGCGAGTCGCGTCATCGCTGGGTCTTCTTTCAATGCGGTGGGGCCCCACCCCCACCGCGCGCCCTTCGGCGACTCCGCGCCTGCGGGCGGGTTGAGGACTCCCCCACCGTGGCTTCCTCGAGAGCGGGTGGTGCGGGCGCGGGCTTCGTCTCTTCGATGAAGCGGAAACTCTCCGGCACCATCCGGTTCGACTCTTCTTCGGGAGGGATGACGCGGGCGAACTTGACGAAATCCGCGGTCACCATGATTCGGTCGAGCTGGTTTTGCGCCTCGCGCGGTATGCCGGCGCGCTTCAGATCCTTTTGGATCTCGGGCGTCGTCCTCTCCAAGAACGGGACGTCGTAGCGCCGGCCCGCGTAGCGCTTCATGATCTCGGAGAGCTCGATGTAGAAACGCCGGACTTCGCCCTTCTTGAGCCAGCCCACCTCGGCGAGCCTCCGGAGAGCGGCCTCGGCTTCCACTTCCGGAGGAAGAAGCGGCGGAGGCGGCGGCGCGGCCATCGACTCGGGCTTTTTCCTGGTGAAGCGCTTATATAGAAGATAGGCGATCGCGGCGGCGGCGAGCGCCCCGAGGAGCCACCATAGCCATCCCCACTCCCAGGGAATGGGAATATCGGCGATGGGGGGCTTGATGTCGTGGATGTCGGTCACGTCGGGGGTGAGCGACGTCGCGAGCGTGATGGGAATGGGCTCGGTCTCGAGGGAGGCGAGCTCTCCCGACTCGCTGCGATATTCCACTTTGATGGGTGGAACGGTAATCTCTCCCGGGAGCCGGTAGGCCGCGAGGCGCAGCGTGACGCGGTCTTCCACCGGGCTCGAAGGCTCGGCGTCCACTCTTTCGACGAGCTCGAAGGGCTCCAAGGTGTCTCCCTTCGCGATGAGAAACTCCTGGCCGGCTGGGTGCCGGACCGTGATCTCGACATCGAGCGTCTCGCCGACTTGGAGCTCCGTCTTGTTGGGCTGCGCGCTCACCGACCAGGCGACCGGGCCCTCGGGCACCGGCTGGGCCGGAGTCGTCGTCTCGGGCGCTTCCTGGTGACAAGCGGCCATCAGGAGCGCGAGGACACCGAGCCAGGCTCTCATGCCGTTCAATGTCTCAGAAGCCTCGCACGCCGCTCGAAGAAACGCTGGAGCGGCCGATCGTAGGGTTCGCCGGTCGTGACCTGAATGATGTCGACGCCCATCGTGCTCAAGGTCGCCATCTGGGACTCCACTCGGGCCCGCGTGTGCTCCCGAAACGCCTCGACCGCTCGGCGATCGGAGGTGTCGAGAAGCATCCGTTGGCCGGTCTCGGCATCTTCGAGCTCGACGAGGCCGGCGGACGGGATCTCGTGCTCGCGCGGATCGGACAGGAAGATCGAGATGAGATCGTGCTTCTTCGCCGCGACCCGGAACGACTTCTCGAAGCCGGAGGTCAGAAAATCCGAGAGGACGAAAACCACCGCGTGTTTTCGCGCGACGCTGTTCAGGAAGTCCATGGCACTCGCGAGATTGGTCTTCCTTCCCTTGGGTGCGAAGTAGAGAAGATCGCGGATCACCCGCAGAACGTGCGACCGGCCCTTGCGCGGGGGAATGAACATCTCGACCTCGTCGGTGAAGACGATCGCACCGACCCGATCGTTGTTCTTGATGGCGCTGAAGGCAAGGAGTGCCCCGATCTCCGCCGCCACCTCGCGCTTGAAGCGGGAGGTGGTTCCGAAGTCCGCCGAGGCGCTGGCATCCAACATCAGCAGCACGGTGAGCTCGCGCTCCTCCACGAACTTCTTCACGTGGAGAGTCCCGGTGCGGGAGGTCACGTTCCAGTCGATGGTGCGGATATCGTCACCCATCTGGTACTCGCGCACGTCCGAGAACTCCATGCCTCGGCCCTTGAAGATGCTGTGGTACTCGCCGGCCAGGACGTCGGTCACCATGCGGCGACTTCCGATCTCGATGTGTCGGACTTTCTGGATGATTTCTCGCGGAAGCATGGGAAGTGAACTACGGAACTTCTACGGTGTCGAAAATGCGCTGGATGATCTCCTCGGGTTTTACGTCTTCGGCTTCCGCCTCATAGGAAAGGATGACGCGATGGCGAAGCACGTCGGGGCCGACGGACTTCACGTCTTCGGGAGTCACGTAGCCGCGGCCCTGAATGAACGCGTGGGCGCGGGAGGCCTGGACGAGATAGAGCGAGGCGCGCGGGGAGGCTCCGTACTCGATGAGATCCCCGATGTTCAGCCCGTACTCGGCGGGCTCCCGGGTGGCGAAGACGATGGAGATGATGTACTCCTTGATCCGCTCGTCGATGTAGACCTCTTCCACGACCTTGCGCGCCTTCAGAATGCTCCCGGGATCGATGACTTTGGCCGATTTGGGCACGTCCTCGGTGGACATGCGCTCCAGGATCTCCCGCTCCTCTTTCCGGCTCGGGTAGTCGAGCTTGAGCTTCAGCATGAAGCGATCCACCTGGGCTTCCGGCAAGGGGTAGGTGCCTTCCTGCTCGATGGGGTTCTGGGTCGCGAGGACCAAGAAAGGCTCGACCAGAGGATACGTCGTATCGCCGATCGTGACCTGCCGCTCCTGCATGGCCTCGAGAAGAGCGCTCTGGACTTTGGCGGGAGCGCGGTTGATCTCGTCGGCCAGGAGCAGGTTCGTGAATATGGGCCCCTTCTTGGGGACGAAGACGCCGTCTTTTTGGTTGTAGATGAGCGTGCCGATGAGGTCCGCGGGCAGGAGGTCGGGCGTGAACTGGATGCGCTGGAACCGGCAGTCGATCGCGTCGGCGAGGCTTCGGACCGCGAGCGTCTTGGCCAGACCTGGAACGCCTTCCAAAAGGACGTGTCCGCGACTCAGAAGGCCGATGAGCAGGCGGTCCAGCATGTCCTCCTGGCCCACGATGACCTTGCGGAGCTCGGCAAGGAGCGTCTCCACGAAGACCGCTTCCTTCTGGACTCTTTCATTGATCGCCTGAATCGTGGATTGCATGTTCGTCTGGCTCCTCCGCTATGACCTTGAAAATTATAGCAAAAGGTAGTCTGTTATACCGGATGCGCTTTCTCCGACGGGCTTTGCTCCTCTTCCTGAGCCTATTCGGCGCGGCTTGCGGGGCGGCGCCGCAGCCCGCGGAGCCCTCTGGACTCCTGGTCTTCATCGGCGCCGACGGCGCGACTCCCGAGGTCATCGACGAGCTCCGCTCGGCGGGCAGGCTTCCCAACTTCGAAAGGCTGATCCGGGCGGGAACGTACGGAAAGATGCAGTCGCTCGCCGCCCGGCGGATCCTCGAGGAAGATGACACGCGCCGCTATGCCTCCCCCATCGTATGGACCACAATTGCCACCGGCAAAGTGCCCGAAAAGCACGGCATCCGTGACTTCGTCCTCCCGATCCGGGGCACCGCCTCGGTCTGGATGGGATCGGAAGACGAGCCAGCCCGCGCACAGCTCACGTTCCCCGAAGTGCGCGGCCGCGGACCCTTCGCCCTGCGGCTGCGGATTCACTCCTATCGCGCTAACGGAGAGCAACCCTTGCGGCTCTCGCTGAACGGCACGGCGCTTCCGTCCCTCTCCGTTCCGGTTCGATGGGACGAGATCTCGGTCCCGATACCCGAAGGCGCTCTGCGGCCGGTTCTGAACGACCTGACATTCACGTTTTCCAAGCAGGCGGTGCCCGCCGAGCACGGCGACTCCACCGACCGCCGTCGTCTGGCCTGCGAGCTCGGCGGCTTGAGCATCGTCGATGCCCGCGGCGAGGTGGTCTACGCGTTGGATCCAGTCGACGATCGGTTTTCTCTCGGGCGAGGGTTCTACATGCCGGGCGGGAAATTGACCGAGGTTCAAAGCGTCCACTGGCGCGCGCTCCCGATGTGGAGCCTCCTCGGGAACCTCGGACATCCGGTCGGCATCATCGGCTACTGGGGAACCTGGCCGGCGTACGAGGTCAATGGTTTCCTGGTCTCCTCACGCATGGGCCTCCGCGACCGACGCCACAGCGAGCGGGTCACCTGGCCCGCCGATCTGGGCGAAAGGCTCGAGCCTCTCGCCCCCGGACAGGCCGAGCTGCAAGAGCTCCTGAAGAAGCTCCATTACGCGGACTGCGATCCTCCCCTTCTCGAGGACAAGACCGGCGTGCAAAAGATCCTGCTTCAGGACGAGTTCTACTATCGCATCGCGCGGGAGCTCTTGCCCACGATGGATCGCGGACTCCTCACCGTCTACTTCCGGTCGATCGATCTCGCGAGCCACGTCGCGCTCCACTGGCGTCACGGCGCGGAGGTGCCTCCGGGATGTGCCGAGACCGTGCGGGGGATCGTCGACCAGGCCTACGTGCAGGTGGACGCATGGATCGGCGGCCTTCTCGAGATATTACCGCCGGACGCCACGGTCGTCGTCGTGTCTGATCACGGCGAACAGCCCGTCCCGGGCGGCGGACATCATGCGCCGTACGGCATCTTCCTCGCCAAGGGCGAGGGCATTCGAGTGGGAGAAGTCTTCCATGGCGCAACGGTTCTGGACGTCGCGCCGACGGTGCTCCACTGCTTCGGTGCGCCGATTCCGTTGGACATGGACGGCAAAGTCCTTCCGCAAATCTACGAGAGCGACTGGCTCGCGGCGCACCCGCCCGACTACGCGGATATCGACACGTCCTTCAGTTCCGATGAGGACGCGACCGCGGAAGGAAACGAAGAGATCCTGGAACAGTTGAAGGCGCTCGGCTACATCCAGTAGCTACGGCGACGGGCTCTGCCAGACCGCGTAGCCCACGAAGAAGGGGCCCATGGACTGGATGTACTGCGAGGTCTGCTTCGTCTTCCGCATGGTCTGTACCAGATGGGAGAGCGGGTACAGATCCTTACCCACCAGACCGATCACGAACTCGTTGTCACGGGTATCGATGCCATGGCAGGCGAGACGGATGTCGTGGGCCAGATCCTCGTCGGCGTAGCTTCTTCCGATCATGCCGTGCTCCCGCATGATCGGGCCCTGCTCTTCTCGCGCGAGCGCGGAGAAGGCTCCCGTCCGGCGGAGCGGGTACCATAGTGCCCACGGCCAATCGGGGTTCAAGGCGGTCCGTCTCGGTTTGTCGAGCAGCCAATCCTCGAGATTGGGCTCGAAGCCCGTCGTGTACGAGCGGCCGAACATGGTGAACTCCTCTTTGAGAACGAGCGACTGAAAAGGAGCGGACCTGTAGATATCGGCGGCCGTGGTGGCGAAGAACTTGGGATCCTCGTGCATGATGAGAACGCCGATCCCCCGCGGGTTGTTCACGTCCTGGTAGAGAACCGCGTCAACGGACTGAGACTCCAGCTCTCCGGCCACCACCTGTCGGTCCCGGCACTCGCCGAAAACCTGGAGCTGCATGAAGAGGCGGCGATCGGACGTGCGCTTGGTGCCGTCGCGATCGATGCCGTGCTCCTGGATGTCGATCCCGGATTCTGTCTTCTCTGCCATGAAAAATGACCCTCCTAGCCCCGCCTCGTCCTCGTCATCATTATTAGTATACTCAGGCGACGTCCAACCCGGTGTACTGGCGGATGAGATCGATCGAGTCTTCCCCCAATTC
>JBOGJF010000186.1:0-6873 GCA_050747785.1 Vicinamibacteria bacterium | reverse complement strand
TAACGGCGGGGTCTTCATCATGAGCAAATGGCCCATCGACGCGCAGTCGCATCACGTGTTCCAAGCCTGCCATGGCGACATCCCAACCAATCCGCCCGACTGTAGCGCGGCCAAAGGCGTGAACTATGCACGGATCAACAAGGCCGGGCAGCCATATCACGTCCTCGGGACGCACTTGGACGCGGGCTTGGACTCCGGCGATTACTTCGCGCGTCGGTTACAAATCGATGAAATGGCGGCGTTGTCTATGCTGTCGATAGCACCGGACGATCAACCGGTCATCATGGCGGGCGACTTCAACATCGATAAGATCTCGATGGATCCCGACAGACAGGCGGAGTACGCGTACCTTCGGGACACGCTCCGGGTGACCGCCCCGTCGGACCCATGGTACCCGCCGGACCAGGGCACGAATCCGAAAGGTGAATGGATCGATTACGTGTTCTATTCCAACGCGCACCTCGCGCCGCGCCTGAGTTTCAACTACGTCCTGAAGCCGAGGGACGCCGGTGGAGGTGACCTTTCAGACCATTACGCTGTTTTGGGACGCTTCGTTTTCGCGCCACCGGGGAGCACGCAACCGGAAACGTCGGCTCAACCGGCAGGCCGCCGGCGTAAGCGGCATTGAGGTATCAGGGCCCTTGAGGTCCGGGGGATGCGTGTGGCTTCTGAAGTCGTTCTCAATCGGGCAGGGGCGTACAGCTTCCTTCCGGCGTCACATCCGCGGTGGCGCGACACTCGCCCAAAGCATCCATCACTTCCTTAAGAAAGCCATCGATCGCAGAGAGAGCCGCCGGAGGATTCCCGTATTCGTACTCGGTTCGAAGCGATTCTCTCTCTCGGACGAACGCGAGAAACGATGCTCCTCCATCGGCACAATCGGGGCAACCGTAGGTTTCCTGTAGCTCCTCGGGAAGGCCAGAAGCGAGATACTCGAGTCGCGTTGCTCCCTGGGAGGTCAGTTGCCCACGATTGCTCGCAAAAACTTGGTCTCCCGTTCGACTCGATACCTCATAGGTGAGCTGAGCTCCGGCTAGGGCCAGTTGGCCGCGGCAGGGCCCCATGCAGAACCCGAAGGACCAGCCCGCCTCGGCGACTCGAACGGAAGAGGAGGGACCGCTGGTACTCGACTGCGCGCACCCCACGGCCACGAGGGCCAGTGCGAACACGATGTAACGACTCGATTGACGCACCTTCATACTCTATACTCTAGCGCAGGCCGGCTCGACCTGCCAAGCCGCTCGCCTTGCACCACACCTGTGCGCCGTCTAGACTAGCGCTCATGGATCCTCGATCCGCGGTCGGAGTTCTCACGGAAATCGCGGAAACCGCCTCCGAAACACTAGAGCTACAAGAGGTTTTCAACCGAGTGGCGGCCGCCGTGCGCCGTCTCATTCCCTTCGACCACATGGGGGTCGTCAGGATCCTCGATGGAGAGTGGGCCGTCAAACACGCCACGACACTCGACTGTGCGGAAGACGGTGGGAACTGCTCGGAGCCATGCCACCTGACGACTTGGTCCCCACGCCTCAGGCCACGGCCCGGACCTATCGCGCGGATCGACGACGCCCAAGCCGAGCTCGACCCGGCCTTCCCCGGGGATGCGGACATCCTCAAGGCGGGCGTGCGATCGACGCTCTGGGAGCCCTTCCGCAGCAATGAATCGTTCTCCGGAGGCGTGTGGCTGAGCGCTTACCGCCCTTACGCATTCATCGACGAGCACCAGGAGTTCTTGCGGTCGATCGCGGCGTTGCTGGGCTCCGCGGTCGCCCACTGGAAGATCTGGGACGCGGAGCGGCGCCGGCGCGAACGGCTCCACCGGCTCGAGGTGGCGCTCCAGACCCTCTCGGAATCGCTCGACGTGCGGGAGGTTTTCGAACGCACCGCCGATGCCGTGCGGTACGTCCTACCGCACCACCTGCTCGCCCTCACCGAGTTCGATGACCGCGCCCGAACGTTCCGGATTGTGGCCTACGCCGGCGAGTCCGATAGTCCGGCGCCCACCGACCCGATCCCCCTAACGGCGGAGGAGTCGGAGCGCCGCGTGCACCACGAGATATATATCGATATTCCTACTGACCTAGCGCCCTCGACGGAGCGCAACCGCCTCCTGCTGGCAACCGGGATGCGGTCCTGGCTGCGCGTTCCCGTGAGGCTTTCCGGGGAGGTTAGCGGATCCCTCGTCTTTCTTCACCGCGAGCCGTCCCAATACGATCTCGCCGACGTCGAGGTGGCTCACTGCATCGCGGACCGCATCGCCCTGGCGCTCTCCCATCATCAACTGGCCGAGGAAGCGCGGATTGCCGCCGAGGCTTGCGAGCGGGCCGAGAGGCTCGAGGCGACGGTCGAGACTCTGGCACGCGAGCTGGACGCCCACGGGCGGCGGCGCGTGGTCGGCGTCTCCGGATCCTGGAAAGACGTTTTGCGCCATATCGGGCGGGTAGCGTCCTCGGAGACGACCGTCCTGATTTCTGGCGAGTCGGGGACCGGCAAGGAAGTCGTGGCGCGGCTCGTCCATGAAGGCTCTCCGCGGGAGGGCAAGCCATTCGTGGCCATCAATTGCGCCGCACTCCCCGAGCAGCTTCTCGAGTCCGAGCTCTTCGGACACGAGAGAGGAGCTTTCACGGGTGCCATCGCGACGAAGATCGGCCGACTCGAGCAAGCGGCGGGCGGCACGCTCTTCCTCGACGAGATCGTGGAGATGAGTCCGCTGGTACAGGCGAAGTTTCTGCGCGTGCTCGAGGAGCGGGAGTTTCAACGGCTGGGCGGCAGCCGCACTCTCCGCGCCGACGTGCGCGTCATCGCCGCCACGAACCGCGATCTCGCCATGGCGATCACGCGTGGGGAGTTCCGCGAGGATTTGTACTACCGACTGAACGTGTTCCAAATCCATATCCCGCCCCTGCGCGAGCGCTCCGAGGACATCCTGCCGTTAGCGGAATCGTTCGTCAACGAGCTGGGCAGCACGATGGGGCGGCCCGCGGCGGGGATCTCGCGAGACGCTCGGGCACGCCTGCTCGATTACGCATGGCCGGGTAACGTTCGCGAGCTGCGCAACGCGATTGAGCGAGCGATCCTCCTCTGCGACGGGGGTCTCATCACGCGAGAGCATCTCCCGGCCGGCCGGTCCGAACCGCGTCGTTCAGTAGGAAGCAACGGCTCCCTGGATCTTGCCGCACCCTTTCCGCCCAGCGGCGTCGACCTCGAGGCGGTGGACCGCAGTTTCGTCGAGAAGGCGTTACAACAGTCCAAGGGAAACAAGTCGAAGGCCGCGCGTCTGCTCGGTCTCACTCGCTCCCAACTCTACTCCCGCCTCGAGAAGTACGAGCTCCACTAGCCCCCCCAAAAAATCCTCAATCCGGGCGGGGGAAGGGCGGCGCTTCACCATGCCGTTCTGACGCCAACGCGTCGTTATCACTTGAACGTCCCGCCCCACATCGTCGACAATGCCCGTGACGAGATAGTGGTTGCTGTGCCTTTTATTGATTGTGGTGTGCCCCGGAACTACGGAAGCTCAGTCGGCCTCAACCGCATCCGACCGGAGAAGCTCTGGGTGAACCTCCGAGGTGACGTCGGGGGCTTCGGAGGCGGGTTGACGTTTCATTCGTGAAGGGGCAGGGACGTAATCCAAGTCCTCGCACTACGTAGGGTCTTGACGGACCCCCTTGCAGAAGAAGGGACCTAAGACATGATTCCACGCATTGTTCACAACGCGTCGCTCGCCGCCTGCCTCATCGCGGGCCTTACGCTTCCGGCGCTCGCGCAAATCCCGGGAACACCGAGCGAGCGCGTATTCCCCAAGCCGCCCTACTCGCCCTACGCGGGACGGAACTACCCCACCCGTCCCTATTTCGGCGACACGCACCTCCACACGGCGTTCTCGATGGATGCCGGTGCCTTCGGCGCCCGACTGAGCCCTCGCGACGCCTACCGTTTCGCCCACGGCGAAGAGGTCACCGCTTCCAGCGGCCAGCCGGTGAAGCTCTCGCGCCCCCTCGATTTCCTCGTAGTCGCCGATCACTCCGACAACATGGGCTTCTTCCCCGATCTCTTCGCGGGCAAACCCGAAGTGCTCGCCGATCCGACCGGCCGCAAGTGGTACGACATGATCCAGTCCGGAAGCGGCCAAAAGGCCGCGATCGAGATCATCGTCGCCTTCTCGCACGGAACCTTCCCGCCGAACCTCATGTACTTTCCCGGCACCCGCGCCTATCGCGGAGCGTGGCAGGAGACCATCGCGGCCGCAGAGGAGTTCAACGAGCCAGGGCGCTTCACGGCGTTCATCGGCTACGAGTGGACGTCGAACACCGGCGGAAACAATCTCCACCGGAACGTCATCTTCCGCGACAACGGCGACAAGGCCAGCCAGGTCGAGCCATTTACGGTCTACCCGCCGTACGGCAGTGACAACCCAGTCAATCTGTGGAAATGGATGGACGCCTACCAACAGAAGACCGGCGGGAGTGTCCTCGCCATCGCCCACAACGGTAACCTGAGCAACGGCCGGATGTTTCCCATCGTCGAAGCCTTCGGGAGTCCGATCGATCGCGAGTACGCCGAGACGCGGGCGAAGTGGGAGCGGCTCTACGAGGCGACGCAGACCAAGGGCGACGGCGAGGCGCATCCCTTCCTCTCGCCCAATGACGAGTTCGCCGATTTCGAGACGTGGGACAAGGGAAAACCTCGACGGCAGCCTTGCCAAGAAACCGGAGATGCTCGAGTTCGAGTATGCCCGCTCGGCCTTGAAGAACGGCCTGAAGCTCGAGCAGACGCTCGGGGCGAACCCTTATAAGTTCGGCCTCATCGGCAGCAGCGACGCGCATTACCGGTCTCGCCGCGATGGAGGAGGAGAATTTCTTCGGCAAGACCACGCCGCAGGAGCCCAGCCCCGAGCGCATGACCGCGACCTTCATGGATAACCCCGAGACGGGCGTCAAGACCATGGACTGGGAAGTCGCCGCCGCCGGCTACGCCGCGGTGTGGGCTACCGAGAACACCCGCGAAGCCTTGTGGGACGCCATGCAGCGCCGGGAGACCTATGCGACCACCGGCAGCCGCATGGTCGTGCGGTTTTTCGGGAGCTGGGACTTCGAGAAAGCCGACGCAGAGACGCGGAACCCGGCGGTCGCCGGATACTCGAAGGGCGTTCCGATGGGCGGTGACCTGAGCCAGGCACCGGCTGGAAAGTCGACGACGTTCCTGGTGGCGGCGCTCAAGGATCCGTTGGGCGCCAACCTCGACCGCATCCAGATCATCAAAGGCTGGCTCGATGCCAATGGCGCGCTGCACGAGCAAGTTCACGACGTCGCCTGGGGCGGCGACCGAAGACCCGGTGCAGACGGTGGGCTTCCGTCCGTTGGCAGCACGGTGGACGTGGCGAACGCTACCTGGACCAATACCATCGGCGCGCCCGAGTTGATAACGGTGTGGACGGATCCTGACTTCGACCCAGCGCGCGTTCTACTACGCCCGCGTCATCGAGATTCCCACGCCGCGATGGACCGCTTACGACGCGAAGCGGCTCGGGGTGACGCCCTTACCGGGCACCCAGATGACCGTTACCGAGCGGGCGTATACGTCACCGATTTGGTACACGCCGGGAAATTGACTGAGGTCTTCTAACGCCGGCCTCCCTCGGTGTGAAATGGAGTCCGGATCCACGGGCGTGCTGGCTCGAGCACTACCGCACGTGTGTCGAACCGACGATATGGAGACGTCTCATGATCAAACTCATAGTGCCCGCCGTCTTCTTCTTCGCCCTTGCTTCGGCTAGAGCTCAGGAGCCGCCACTGGGGCCAACGGTCGAGGAGCTGAGCCAGCTCCTGCTCCAGCAGAAAGAAATCATCGACGCGCAGATACAGGAGCTCGAAGCACTCCGAAAGCGGCTCTCCGACATCGAAGCGCTCGCGCTTTCGAGCCACAACCGGCTCCAGGAGCTCGAGCAGAGACCGGCGGAGCCATCGGTCGGGGAGGCCGTGGAGAGAAGGCTCGCGGAGATCGAGCAGCAGGTGCAGAGGATCCCGGAAGCACCCGCCGAGGTCGTGGACGCGGGTGAGTTCCCGGGCTCGATCCCCATTCCGGGAACCGACGCCGCGGTGAAAGTAGGAGGGCAGGTTCGACTGACCCTCGTCAAGACGCTCGGCCCTTTGGGCGTGGACGATAAGTTCGTCACCTCCTTGATTCCCGTCGAGGGGAGTCAGGAAGCCGGCAAGGGCTCGAGGCTCACTTTCTCGGCGCGGCCCAGTCGACTGAACTTCGATTTTCGATCTCCCACCGGAGTCGGCTCGGTCCGGGCGTTCATGGAAGCGGACTTCGCGGGTGGGAGCGCGAACTCGTTCCGCTTGAGGCACGCCTACGGCCAGTGGGGGAGCTTCCTCGGGAGACAGACTTGGTCCACGTTCTCCGACCCCGAAGCCGAGCCCGACGGAATCGATTTCGAAGGAACTGAACGCGACCTCTCTTTTCCGGCAGCCTCAGATCCGATGGACCAAGACTCTTCGTGAGAATGCCTTTCTCGGTGTCGCGGTCGAGAACCCCAGTCCCGACGTGACGGGGGCTACGGGTGTCAACCAGGTTCCCGACGTCGTGGTGAGAATCCGGCTCGACCGGGAAGAGGTCCCTCTGTTTGCGTTTCTCGCGAAGGGCGGACACCTGCAGGCCGCGGTCCTGGGAAGGCAGGTCCGCGGCGAGCCACCCGACAAACCCAACGAGACGGTCTCAACAGGGGGCATCGGTGCGAACGTGAGTGGGCAGATGTTCACGAAGTGGCGCGAAGGCCGCGACAACTTCACGTTTGCCCTGAACGGAGGATCCGGAATCGGCCGCTACATCACCGACCTCGGGAGCCTCGGAGGCCAGGACGCCGTCTACGAC
>JBOGJF010000185.1:0-10874 GCA_050747785.1 Vicinamibacteria bacterium | reverse complement strand
TCCTTGCGGTGGACTCCCTTCTCGCCCTCGAGCATGGAGATGGTGAGCTCGCCGAGAAGGCGAGGATCCGTCGACACGGAAAAACGGGTCGCCGCCTTGATGACCAGCGAGGAATCCCAGAGACGATCGATCAGCCAGGGCGTCTTGCGGAAAAGCGGTAAGTATTGCTGCAGATACACGCTGACACCGCCGAACAGCACCCGGTGCTCGCTCACGTTCGGCTCGTCGGTGCGCGTTGGCGTGTAGACCGGCATGAGCACGACGTCGTGACCCGTGGCCATGAGCTCTGCCGCCAGGGCATTGTCGCGCACACAGCTCCCGCAGTACATGCCACCCGCTCCAGCCGTGACGTAGAGAATCTTCATCTCGATACGAGTAACGTCAGGGCACGAGAAACTGGATGCTCGCGTACACCGCGAGAGGATCGGCGGGAATCACCGCCGAGTTGCCGAAGCCGCGGGTCTCGAAGTCCGTGTCGGTCAAGTTCTTGAGGTTCAGACTGAGCTTCCAGGAGCTCACCCGATAGGAGACGGTTGCATCGAGCGTGAAGTAACCCCCGATCTCGTACACGTTGTCCGCGGCGATGAATTGACCGCTCACGTAGCGGGCACCGCCTCCCAGGCCGAGTCCATTCGCGAGCTCGCCCATCGTCCACAGATTGAAGAGGTGCCGAGGTGCGAAGGGAGCGGAATTGCCGGAGCGATCGAAGACGAGAAACGGTGGTACCGCACCGGTGAAGACCGTCTCCCTGAACTCGGTCAGCACCGAGTCGTTGAAGGCATAGGAGACGAAGGAGAACCAGGGAACGCCGGCGCCCTCCCATTCCGTCCCCAGCTCGATCTCGATTCCCCGGGAGCGTTGATTGCCGGCCTGTTGGGTGATTCCATTCGCGTCGGGAATCCCGATCTTGTCGCGCTCCAGGTTATAGAACGCGACGGTCACGCTACTGCGATCGCCGTCGAACGTCTTTTTGGTTCCCACTTCGAATTGCCAGCTCTCCTCCGGCTCCCTCTCACCGACAATGAGACTCGAGGGCGGAGCGAACGCCTCTCCGTAGTTGGCGTAGAGAGCGAGGTCCGGCTGGAGGTGGTAGACGCCGCCCACCATCGGGCTGAAAGACGTTGGATCCCGCATGGTCCCGGTCACTCGGTCCTCGTAGTCGAGCGCATCCAAGCGGCCGCCCAGAAAGATCTGCAGCGCCTCCGAGAACGTGAGCTCGTCGACGAAGTAGGGTGCGAAGGTGATGTTGCGGACATCGCCCGATGACGCCTGACCGGGCACGAAGAAGAGCGGCTCGGTCGTCGTCTCCACCGGGTCGAAGAGATCGATGGAAGGAAGAAAGGCTACGTCGAGTGCGAACTCGTCCGTCCAGCGGCTCAGTTCGATGCCGAAGAGCGCCTGATGCTCGATGCTCCCGGTCGAAAACCGCGTCAAGGCCTCGAACTGATTCCCCAACATTTTCTGCCGATCGTCCAGCAGGGTGAGATTACGAAAGACGTCCACGTTCCCCATCGCGTTGGGAAACGCCCCGACCAATAGGGTGCCATCGGTCTCCCAATCCAAATCGGTGAAATAGAGCTTGTTCCGCAACGTCCAGCGAGGACTGATTTCCGAGGATAGATCGACTCGCAGGCGATAGATTGCCTGGTCGGAGAAATCTAGAGGTGATTGATAGGAGCGCGTGCGCGGGACGTCGGGCAGCTCGTTTCCGAAGAGCGGCAGCCCCGAATCCGGCCGGTAGTCGTTGCTCACGTACTCGAAGTTGACGGTCAGCGGCGTTCGCTCGTTCAGCTGAAACGCGGCCACCGGATTCACCGCGAAGAGGTCGTTCTCCTTGTCGTCACGGTAGAAATCGGAGCTCGAGTAGATCGTGTTGACTCGGAGCGCGGCGCGCCCATCCTCACGAGCCAAGTTGAAGTCGGCCGTCCCCTGGAAGGTGCCGAAGGAGCCGAGCCGGAGCCTGAGGTCGGCCAGATTGCTGGCGCGAGGGTTCTTCCGCACCAGGTTGACCGACCCGGAAAGCGGGTTGCCGCCATAGAGAAACGCGACCGGCCCCTTCAGCACCTCGACCCGTTCCACGTTATATAGCTGGTAAAACGTGCTCTCCGGCTCGAAGGCCCCGTCGGTCATGACCAGGCCGGTGTCGAGAGAGTCGAAACCACGAATGACAAAGAAATCGAAGACCCCAAAACCGGTCCCGACGTTCACGCCGCTCGCGTTCCGCAGCGCGTCTCCCAGAACGTTGGCGTCCTGACTCTCGATCACGAATCGGGGAACGACCGAGACGCTGGCGGGCGTCGACTGCAGGGAGATCGGGATCTTGACGAAGGTCGATTCGAGCGCCGGAACCGCGTCGACCGTTCCCTCCACGTGAATCCGTTCTTCGAAGCGGAGGGGCTCGGGTTCCTCCGATGACTGTTCACCGGTCTGCTCGTCGGTAGAGGTATCTTGAGTGGTCTCGGTAGCGGCCGTAGCGGCCACGGACAAGCTGAGCACGGACAGTAGAACTCCCACTCGCAATTCTCGGTAGCAAGTCGTGGCGAGCTTCATCATCTCGGTCTAGCCTTTCCTGTTCAACGCCGGCGCTCCCTCCCGGCCTGAGCGCGTATTATAGCCTGGCGCTTCCACCCGTCGGACGCGGAAACCGCCTGGCTCTTGGCAGCCCATAGACGAGCCCCGTACAATAAGAGTCGAGACCATGAGACCCAAGACGAAGGAAACCGACGTGGAAGCGGGAAAAAGTGCGCCCCTGGACTTCATCCGAACTCGAATCACGGACGATGTCCAGGCCGGAAAGAACGGGGGTCGCGTAGCGACGCGATTCCCTCCCGAGCCCAACGGTTACCTCCACATCGGCCATGCGAAGTCCATCTGCCTGAATTTCGGGGTGGCGAAGGAGTTCGGCGGCACCTGCAACCTCCGCTACGACGACACCAACCCCACCAAGGAAGACGTCGAGTATGTGGACGCCATCAAGGAAGATGTCCGATGGCTGGGATTCGATTGGGGTCACCGAGAGTACTACGCGTCCGACTATTTCGACCGGCTCTACGATTACGCCGTTGAGCTCATCAAGAAGGGGAAGGCCTACGTCGACAGCTTGGACGCGGGGGAGATCCGAAAGTACCGCGGGACGCTGACGGCTCCCGGTAGAGACAGCCCCCATCGCACCCGCACGGTCGAAGAGAACCTGGATTTGTTCCAACGCATGAAGGCCGGGGAGTTCGAGGACGGTACGCACGTGCTGCGCGCCAAGATCGACATGGCGTCGGGAAACATCAACATGCGCGACCCGACTATCTATCGTATCCGGCGCGTGTCCCACCATCGCACGGGCGACAAGTGGTGTATCTATCCGATGTATGACTACACCCACGCTCTTTCCGACTCGTTCGAGGGGATCACCCACTCGCTCTGCACACTGGAGTTCGAGGATCATCGCCCCCTCTATGATTGGGTGCTGGATGAGACCCGTGTCGATTGTCACCCCCAGCAGATCGAGTTCGCGCGGCTCAACCTCAGCTATACGGTGATGAGCAAGCGCAAGCTCTTAGAGCTCGTCCAAGGCGGTTTCGTATCCGGCTGGGACGATCCTCGTCTACCCACGGTGGGTGGCCTGAGGCGGCGTGGCTACACGCCGGAGTCCATCCGTGATTTTTGCGACCGCATCGGCGTGGCCAAGAAGAACAGCGTCGTGGACGTCGCGCAGCTCGAACATGCCATCCGAGAGGACCTCAACCAGCGTGCACCGCGCGTGATGGGCGTGCTGCGCCCCCTGCGCGTGGTGATCGAGAACTATCCGGAAGGCCAAGTCGAAGAGTTGGAGGCGGTCAACAACCCCGAGGATCCGGCGGCCGGCACGCGGAAGGTCCCGTTCTCACGCGTGCTCTACATCGAGCGAGAGGATTTCAGAGAGGATCCGCCCAAGGGATTCTACCGGCTCGCACCGGGTCGGGAGGTTAGGCTGCGCTACGCGTACCTCATCACCTGCCACCGCGTCATCAAGGACGAGAAGACCGGGGAGATACTCGAGCTCCGATGCAGCTACGACCCCGCGACCCGAGGCGGCTCGGCACCCGATGGACGGCGGGTGAAGGCCACGCTGCACTGGGTGTCCGCGCCCCACGCGATTCCGGCAGAAGTTCGGCTCTACGATCGGCTTTTCCTGAAGGAGGATCCGGAAGACGTGGAGGAGGGAGAAGACTACAAGTCCTATCTGAACGCGAACTCTCTAGAGACGCTTCGAGGTTGCCAGATCGAGCCGAGCCTGCGCGGCGCGGGCCACGGGGAGCGCTTTCAGTTCGAGCGTCAGGGATACTTCTGCGTCGATCCCGACTCGTCGCCGAAAACGCTCGCCTTCAACCGCACGGTGGGACTGAAGGACAGTTGGGCGAAGATCGAAAAGGCGCAGGCGGTCCGAGAGTAAGCTTCCGAGCGTTACTCTCCCTACTCCCCCTACTCAACCTACTCAACAGGGTCGACCTCTTTCTCGAGCATTTTCATTTTCTTGGCGGAGATGCCGCCGAGGGATTCGATCGCCCGCCGCAAACGCATCCTCGCCAGATCGAGGCCCAGTATCTCCATCGATTGAAAGAGCGGCGTCGAGGCCTTGGCTCCGGTGATCGCGACGTAGAAGGGTCGTGAGAGATCCCGAAGGGGCACGTCGAACCGCTCCGCCAAGCCACGGAACACGTTCTCAATCGCCTCGGCGGTGAAGGCTCTCTCGGACTCCAGCTTCCAGATCGCGAGCTGCAATACCTCCTTCAGCTCGTCCGGCGTCTTCCCTTTCAGCTCGAGGTCCGTGACGGCATAGGGAACGACGTCAGAGAAGAAGAACGCGGTCAGATAGCCCCAGTCGGAGAGCGTTTCCATGCGCGGCTGCGCGAGCGGGATGATGCGATCGAGCATCTCCCCGCCGAGCCCCCAGTGATCGAGCGCGTGGCGCAGAGCCGACGTATCGTAGTCCTCGCGAATATAACGACCGTTCAGCCAGCGAAGCTTCTCGACGTCGAAGACCGGCCCTCCCAGGGAGATCTTGTCGAGCGCAAAGGTCGCGATCATCTTCTCGAGACCGAATTTCTCCTCTCCATCCGGCGGCCACCAGCCCATCAGGCCCAAGAAATTTCGGAGGGCCTCGGGAAGGAAGCCCGCTCGACGGTAATAGTTCAGCGATGTCGGGTTCTTGCGCTTGGAGAGCTTCGTTTTGTTCGCGTCATTGTTCCGTAGAAGCGGCAGATGGCAAAAGATAGGAGGCTCCCACCCGAAGTACTCATAAAGCTGGAGGTGTTTGGGAAGCGAGTTGATCCACTCCTCGCCCCGGATGACGTGCGACACGAGCATCAGATGATCGTCGACGACGTTCGCCAGGTGATACGTTGGGAAGCCATCCGACTTCAGAATGACTTGATCGTCGACCGTCGCCCACTCCTTGCGGATCTCCCCGCGCAGAACGTCTTGCATCACGCACTCGCCCTCGGTCGGGACCTTCATACGCACCACGAATGGCTCGCCCGCCTCCGCGCGGCGTGTCGATTCTTCCGACGAAATGCCCCGACAGGCGCGGTCATACCCAGGAAAGACCCTCTGGTCTCGATTCTCGGCACGCATCTGGTCGAGCCGCTCCTTGGTGCAGAAACAGCGATAAGCGTGCCCCGCAGCCAGCAACCGAGTCCCGTGCTCCTGGTAGATCTCGGTTCGCTCGCTCTGCCGATAAGGGCCGTGCGGGCCGCCCACGTCCGGTCCTTCGTCCCAGGCAAGACCCAGCCATTGCAAGGACTCCACGATGGCAATCTCCGATTCCTTCGTGGAACGGGCGCGATCGGTGTCCTCGATGCGCAGGATGAACCGACCCCGTTGGTTCTTGGCGAAGACGTAGTTGAAAAGCGCCTGGTAGGCGGTTCCCACGTGAGGCTCGCCGGTGGGAGACGGCGCAACGCGTACGCGAACGGGTTTTTCCTTCATCTATTTCTTCTAGGCTCGGTGACGAGGCGCCACATTGTAGCCCACCCGGTGCCCTTGTTTCAGAGCCGCGGGCAGCTTAACGTAGTTGGGCGATGGACCCGAAGCCGATCTACCTCGACTACAACGCCAGTACCCCTATCGCTCCCGAGGTGGCGGAGGCCATGCTTCCCTATCTCTACGGGCGCTTCGGAAATCCGTCCAGCGATCACGTCTTCGGAACCGAGGCGCGGCAGGCGGTCATCCAAGCGAGGTCCCGCGTGGCCGGGCTCCTCGGGTGCCGGGCCGAAGAGATCGTCTTCACGAGCGGCGGCTCGGAGTCGAACAATACCGTCATCCACGGAGTGGCCCGTCGGCTGCGCAGCCGCGGAAGGCACATCATCACGTCCGCCATCGAGCATCCCGCGATACTGGAGCCTCTCGCGGCTCTGACCCAAGAGGGCTATCGCGTCACGAGGCTACCGGTCGACGCTCAGGGCCGCGTCGATCCCGCCTCACTCGTCGCCGCCATCACCCCCGAGACGATCCTCGTCACCATCATGCACGCCAACAACGAGGTGGGCACCATAGAGCCCATCGAAGAGCTCGCCGGGATCGCGAGAAAGCACGGAGTGCTCTTCCATACCGACGCCGCTCAGTCAGTGGGAAAAATACCGGTGGACGTCGACGCGCTCGGCGTGGACTTCCTGAGCGTGGCGGGCCACAAGCTCTATGCCCCCAAGGGCGTCGGAGCGCTCTACGTGAGAGCCGGGCTCGATCTCCCGAGCTTGGTCCTCGGCGCCTCCCATGAGGCGGGCCGCCGCGCTGGTACCGAGAACGTTCTCGAAATCGTGGGGCTCGGTGTCGCGTGCGAGATGGCGGCGCGCGATCTCCAAGACAACATGACTCAGTACAGGAATATGCGCGACCGTCTCGCCGAGGCCCTATCGGCTCGCATCGAGGATCTGCGCCGGAACGGCGACTTCGATCATGCGCTCCCCAACACGCTGAGCGTCTGCTTTCGAGGCGTCGAGGCGAATACGCTCCTTGCGGAGATCGGCGACCGCGTCGCGGCATCCGCTGGAGCAGCCTGTCATGCCGGAGAAGTCGACGTCTCCGCGGTTCTGGAAGCCATGGCGGTACCCTTGGACTACGCGATGGGAGCGGTGCGCTTTTCGGTGGGTCGCGGGACAACACCGGCGGAGATCGACGAAGCGGCTGGAATCGTCGCCGACGCAGTCCATCGACTTGCGCCCGCGGGCGGCGTCCGCGAGAGGACGGGCGACGAAGACCATGAACCGTCGGCCGTCCGTTTGACCCAATACACCCACGGCATGGGCTGCGCCTGCAAGCTGAGCCCGCAGGATCTCGAGCGCGTGTTGAAGGCACTCCCCGGCCCCACCGACCCGAATGTGTTGGTCGACGCGCGGACGGCGGACGACGCCGCGGTCTATCGACTGAACGGCGAGCTGGCCATCGTGCAGAGCGTCGATTTCTTCACGCCGATCGTGGACGATCCTTCCGACTTCGGTGCGATTAGCGCCGCCAACTCACTGAGCGACCTCTACGCGATGGGGGCCCGGCCACTCTTCGCGCTCAACATCGCCGGCTTCCCGGCCAACCGGCTCCCGATAGAGGTTCTGGAGCGCATCTTGTTGGGCGCGGTGGACGTGGCGCGCGAAGCGGGTGTTTCCATCATCGGCGGCCATACCATCGAGGACGCGGAGCCCAAATTCGGCCTGGCGGTCACGGGGCTCGTGCATCCCGAGCGCATCCTGACCAACGCCGGCGCCCAGGCAGGCGACATTCTCATTCTGACCAAGCCGATTGGCACGGGGATCCTCGCCACCGCCGCGAAGAAGGGACTGACGGACGCCGAGACAAGCCGGCGTCTCGTGGCCGTGATGCGCCGCCTCAACAAGGAAGCATCCGAAGCCGCCGTCGAAGTCGGCGTCCATGCGGTAACCGACGTGACCGGATTCGGCCTGCTCGGTCACCTGCGGGAGATGGCGGTCGCCTCGGGATTGGACGCCGTCCTCGAGGCCGCCGCCGTTCCCATCCTCGACGGAGCCCGCGATCTAGCGGAATTGGCGCCGGGAGGCACGCTCAACAACTTGAAGCACGCTTCCACATTCGTCGACTGGGACGACGACATCGCCCGCAGCGATCGATTGCTGCTCGCCGATGCTCAAACCTCCGGAGGGCTACTGATTGCGGTGGGACGCGATCGAGCGACGCAACTCCTAGCCGCGCTCGCCGAGAGGGGTGTTTCCGAAGCCCGGATCATCGGGCACTTCGAGAACGCGGGTACGGGGCGCATCCGCGTTTTTTCCTCCCGGTGACGGGAGTCACAGAGCTCATGAGGCGGCTGCGATAGGCTTCCCTCCGGTTGGAACCACGTTCTCGCCCATGATTGGGCCTTGTGGTATGTTCTGCGGCGCGCTAAAGCGGGTTGGGCAACATCAGCTGAGAGGCGCCTATGGCAACTTATTGCTCGTGGTGCAACCGCGAGATTCTCCCGGGCCAGGAG
The DNA here is from genome assembly GCA_050747785.1 of Vicinamibacteria bacterium. GTDB lineage: Bacteria > Acidobacteriota > Vicinamibacteria > Marinacidobacterales > DATDRI01 > CBDANW01. The sequence goes on along the minus strand of JBOGJF010000185.1, from coordinate 2,407 downwards.
AGCCCGGACCGCGAAGGGCTTTGTTTGACCTGCACTCTTGACTTCATAAGTGGTCAGCCCTCCGAGAGAAGACGCGGCGAGCGCCGACGTTACACAGCCAAACAAACTGTCGAACGGCGGCACGTCGAGGGCGAACGCCGGCGGAGCTAGGTCTATCCAATCCTGGAGTCGAACCGATTCCGGCTGAACTCCGTCCGGACGGAGTTACGATGCCAATCGCCGGCTCCCCGGCCCCGCAACCCGGGCATCATCCTTCAACTGGTCCTCGATGGTAAGGCCGGTCCAAAAAAAATTTTCAGTTTTCCTTGACAAGATCCGGCAGCACGTTTTTCTTTCCATGCCGATCCGTCCCTAAGCCGCTTCTGTAGCGCTTCTTCTCCGTCCCAAGAACATTGCAGAGGCTTCGAATCAAAAATCGTGCGTGGAGCATCGTTCGTTCATGCTGTGCCCTCGTGACACGAAAAAAAGAGCAGTCGTATATTGTTGTTAGGAGGAAGGGGCATGACAAAGGGACTTGAACTTGGTTCGATTTCAGATGATGAGCTCCTCCGACGCCTGAGTGAGCTCTTGCAGCAATCGCGTCGCGTCGAGTCGGAGCTCGTCGCCCACATCGGCGAAGTGGATGCCCGAAGACTATACGCGAGGGAAGCCGCGCCCTCGATGTTCGCCTATTGCACCGAGAGGTTGAACCTCTCCGAGCACGAGGCCTATCTGCGCATCACGGTAGCCCGCGCATCCCGGGAGCATCCGGTGCTACTCGAGATGCTAAGTGACGGACGTCTCCACCTAAGTGCCATCGCTAAGCTCGCGCCCTGCCTCACGGAAGCCAACCGGGAAACGCTCCTGGCCCGCGCGGTGGGAAAGTCTAAGCGGCAAGTCGAAGAACTGGTGGCCGAGCTCGCTCCCAAGCCAGATGTGCCGGCGACCATGCGCAAGCTCCCCGAGCGTGAACTCGGTCCAGACCGGCGTCTGACTAAGCTGAGTTCGGCAACCACCCTCAATGACGCCAGACATGGTCTGGACCTTGGGGTACTCGGTCCAGACCGAGTAACTCTTCTACACACTCCACCGCCGGCTCCGTCCAAGCCGCCAGCCCAGCGGCCAGTCGTGGTGCCGCTCTCGCCGACGAGATACAAGGTCCAATTCACGGCCAGCGCCGAGCTTCACACCAAACTGGAGCGACTCCGGGTGCTCTTGCGCCCGTCGGTACCGGACGGGGATTTGGCCGCGATCATCGAACAGGCGGTCACCGAAAAGCTAGAGAGGCTCGAAGCAAAGCGTTTTGCCAAAACGAAGGCCCCTCGGAAGAGCGTCGAACACGCCGACACTTCGCCCTCGTCCAGGTATATCCCGGCGCCCGTCAAGCGCGCGGTGCGTGAGCGCGATAGGGACCAATGCGCCTTTGTTGACGCACACGCGAGACGTTGCAAAGAGCGTCAGGGGCTTGAATTTCACCACAAGCAGCCGTTTGCCCGTGGCGGCAACCATAGCCCAGACAATCTTCAAATGTTGTGTCCCGCGCACAACGACTATCTGGCCGAGCGGGACTACGGGAAAGAAGTGATGGCGCGGTATCGGGGATCCTTCACCGCGCGCGAGCCGGCCCCCGTCTACGCACGTCGCATGGGCTGCGGTTCTGCGCCATCTGCTGCGGCTGTGGGGAGCTGAGCTGCAGTTTTAGCTCACGAGCTGCGACGTTCCTGTTAGCTACCGCGGGACAGAACTGATAGTAGCTGCCAACCTGGAGAAAATTTCCTAGGCAGAGGCCAATCGTGGGCCGAGGATGGCCGCGTAGCGCTGCTAACGTGGAGCACTTCTGTTCTCAATGTTTATGTGTCCGTACTGGGCAAGCTCTTCGATCGTCAAGCGGCTACCACGCTTTTCTTCTGGAATCTGCCGATATTCCCAGCTAGTAGTGGGCAATTGGCTTAGTTTCACCCCTACGCGAAGGAGCATGCGGATTGGTATGAAGTAAGACAGGCTTGGTTCTCCTTCTTCGAAACTCCATCCCCGCGAACCAACCCCAACTACGCGGCCGCTCGGCCTCGGTGGAGTCATCATAGGGATTATCTCGGTGTCTTGCTGAGATAGTAGAGTGTGGTTCTTCTCCAACCGTCTTCTCAGAAAGCGGGGCCGAAGAACGCCAGTCGAGATCACGCTCAAGTATCTTCTACGCCAAGACGAGAAATTCATTCGAACAATCGACAAAGCACTGCGAGAGTTTCACCCTTGGGCTGCCGACGCCTTGGAAGAAGCTGCGGATATGTTCCCCATGTTTCTATGGCTCTCCAACAAGTCCAAGACAAAGTTCAAGGACAACACACTTCTCGAAGACAAAGTACTTCTCGAACGACGGGCGCATGACCTGGGGATCACTTTCAACGAATTAGAAAGAAGATTCCAATCC
>JBOGJF010000184.1:0-17571 GCA_050747785.1 Vicinamibacteria bacterium | reverse complement strand
CCTGGTGCGGTTGGTGGCCGACGTGCTTCCCGGGCAGACCGTGGAGGTCCAGTTCTATCGCGACGGTGAGCTGAAGTCGACCAAGGTCGAGTTGGGAACCCGCGAGGTGAATGCCCAGTTGGAAGAGCCCGAGAGCGAGCAGACCGAACGAGGCCGCCTGGGTGTTTCGGTGCAGGACTTGACGCCCGAGATCGCCTCACAGTTGAACACGTCGACGGACGCGGGTGTCGTGGTCCTCGAGGTCGCTCCCGCTGGGCCAGCCGCCGACGCGGGCGTGCGAAGAGGGGACATCATTCTCGAGGCGAACCGTAGCGTCGTCAGAAACGTGGACGACTTGGAAACACAATTGCGAGGCGTGCCGCCCGGCGGGGACTTGCTCCTGCGCATCGAGCGTGTGGGACGGGGCCAATCGGGCTTTCTGTGGGTCTCGGTAAAGCTCGATTAACGGCCTCGATTCAACTCGGCGGGCCAACCGTAAAAGGCGCAGCGCATGAGCGCCGAGCCTTTTCTCGTTCACAGGGTTAAGCCGCCATCCCCACCATGAACGAATTCGTCGACTCCGTGGTTACTATGATCGACGGCCTGGGCAGGGTCGGCGAGGGTTTCGGGCTCTTCCTCATCGCTTTCTGCGACTCTTCGTTCCTGTCCCTCCCCGAAGTCAACGATCTTCTCCTCGTTTATTTCAGCGTGCGTTTCAGGGAAGAGGCCTATTTCTACGCCATCATGGCGGCGGCGGGCTCGGCGACGGGGGCCACGGTGCTCTATTGGTTGGGGAGATCCCACGGGCATCGATACTTGATGCGGCGGTACTCGGAGAGCCGGTTGAGCGCGGTGTTGCCGGTCTTTCATCGCTACGGCGTCTTCGCTCTCATCGGTCCCGCCTTGTTGCCGCCCCCTTTTCCGTTCAAGATCTTCGTCGTCTCGGCGGGCCTTTTTGGGATTCCCTTCGGGCGGTTTCTGGGAGCCATTCTCTTCGGACGGACGGTGCGATACGTGGTTGAGGCGTGGCTCGCTCTGCGGTACGGCGAGCGGGCGATCGGCTACTTCGGCGAGCACTACCTGCAGCTCGTTCTGCTGGTCGTCTCGGTGACGTTGGCCGTTGGTGCGGTCTATGTCAGCGTGTCTCTCATCTGGCGACGACGCCGGGCTTCCTCTGCGAACCCCTAGAGGCTTTGACAAATAAAGGCTGCCAGATCATTAATGTCCTCGATTGGAAGCCCAAGGCGGCGACGATGAAGGAAGGCGAGTCCATCGGACCCCTGGTCCGCCGGTCGCCGATCGCTGGCACGTGGTATCCCGGGCGGGCCGACTCCCTGGCGCGTGCGGTTCGCGAGCTCCTCGATGCGGAAGAGCCCATCGTGATCGAGGGTGAGCTCGTCGCGCTTCTCTCCCCACATGCGGGGCTTCGTTATTCGGGCGCGGTTGCGGCAGCCGGCTACCGTTTGTTGGAGCGAAACCGGTTCGACACGGCCATCCTGGTCGGCCCCTCGCACCATGTCTATTTTCAAGGCGCGTCGGTCTACGACTGCGGTTCCTTCGAGACGCCGCTCGGTCGGATCGAGATCGACGAAGAGCTGGCACGCGCGATCCGAGAAACCTCGCGCAGCGTGAAGGTGTTTCGCGAGGCCCACGATCGGGAGCACAGCCTAGAGATGCAGCTGCCCTTCCTGCAGGTCCAGGACCCTGATCTGAAGATCGTCCCCATCCTCTTGGGAGACCAACGTCGCCCCAACGTCGAGGCGGTTGCCGAAGCGCTGAGCGTAGCGATCGTGAACGTGCGACGCTCGGTGTTGTTGATTGCCAGTTCGGACCTGTCACACTACAAGTCGGCCGGCGTCGCGGTACGAATGGACCAGAAGGTCGCCCACCACGTCGAGGCGTTCGCTCCCGACGATCTCATGTCGCTTCTCGAACACCATCACGAGCACGCCTGTGGCGGCGGGCCTCTGGTTGCGGTGATGCGGGCCGCTCGCGCGTTGGGCGGTACGTCCGCCACGATTCTTCGTTATGGCGACTCTGGCGACGTGAGTGGTGACAAGTCCGAGGTCGTCGGCTATCTTTCGGCGGCGTTTTGTCGTCCGGTGTCATAGCCCTGTCCGCTTACGGTCTCACTCGGTCCCAGCGAGAAGAGCTGCTCCGCATCGCCCGGCAGACTATCGAGAGCCTGTTGGGCGGATCCGAGGTCTCCTATGTCGTGAGGGATCCCGCGCTCGAGAAACCGGGCGCTGCTTTCGTCACGCTCACTCGTCAGGGGATTCTCAGGGGCTGCGTGGGATACAGCGACCCGCTATTTCCCCTCCATCAAACCGTGTCCCGTTGCGCGCGGTCCGCGGCAACCGATGACCACCGTTTTCCACCGGTTCAGCCGCACGAGCTGCCCGATCTGCGGATTTCGATCTCCGTGCTTTCCGTCCTTCGGAAGTTGGAGAGTCCAGAAGACGTCTTGATTGGTCGAGATGGTTTGCAGGTCGTGGGAGCCGGCCGCCGCGGGCTCCTCCTTCCGCAAGTTGCCACCGAGCAGGGATGGGATCGCGAAAGGTTCCTCGACGGCGTTTGCCACAAGGCCGGGCTTCCCAGCGGCGCCTGGCGGGGAGGTCAGGTGGAGGTCTTTGCCTTCGAGGCCGAGATCTTCCTGGAAGACGAACCGACGGACAGCACGGGCTCCTTGTGACGCTCTCGATTCTCGGCATTTGATTCTGTCGCGCGGCGGTCGCGTATTAACCCGATGTTAACAAAGCGTTGACCGTCAGGTTGACCCGCGTCTTCTGAGTACGATAAGAAGGCTGGTCCCGCGACGCATGAATCGGCGACCGAATGACCAGCGCGCTTTCAGCCCCGCCGAGATGTTACTGCGCCTCGCTAGCCTGGCCCTGCTCTTCATTTTTCTTTTGGGAGTCAAGGGACTCGGAGATGGATTCAAGTTGCTCGGTGGAGACGTACTGGGCGTCATCTTCTCCACCACCGAGAATCCTTTCATCGGATTGACGGTGGGAATCCTCGTTACGACGCTGGTTCAAAGCTCCTCGGTCACTACTTCCATGATCGTGGGGCTGGTGGCGGCGCCGGGAAACCCCCTTCCGCTAGCCAATGCCGTACCGATGGTCATGGGTGCCAACATCGGAACGACGGTGACCAACACGATCGTCTCTCTGGCCCACATGACGCGCCCGGAGGAGTTCCGCCGTTCCTTCGCCGTCGCTACCTGTGACGACTTCTTCAACATCATGACCGTCGCGATACTGTTGCCGTTGGAACTAACCACCGGGTTTCTCCAGAGGACTTCGGCCTTGCTCGCGGCTCCGCTCGGCGACGTGGGAGGCGTCACCTACGAGAGTCCATTGAGCGGTGCGTTGAGTTGGGGGTTTGTGCCCATCAGCGGTCTGGCCGAGTCGTTGTTCGAGACTCAGCGAGCCCAGGGGTTGGTGGTCATCGGGGTGAGCGCGATCCTCCTTATCGTCGCCCTGACCGCGCTCGTGAAACTGATGCATTCGATCATGCAAACGCGGGTAGAGAAGTTCGTCGGCGGTGTGCTCGGCTCGAGCGCGGGTCTTTCCTGGCTGGTGGGAGTCATCGTGACAGTGATGGTGCAATCGAGCTCCATCACGACTTCCCTATTGGTGCCGCTGGCCGCAGCGGGATTGTTGACTCTGGAAACGGCGTTTCCAATCACCCTGGGTGCGAACGTGGGGACGACGGTCACGGCCTTCCTGGCGTCGCTCGCCGTCTCCGGCCCCAATGCCATTCTCGGGATTGAGATTGGGCTCGTCCATCTTCTTTTCAATTTGACAGGGTGTCTGCTCATCTATCCCGTTCCCGCCATTCGACGGATCCCCCTGGGCGCCGCTCGAGGCTTGGCGGAGCGGGCCGTCCGATCGCGGAAGCTCGCCCTACTCTATGTGGGCGGCCTATTTTTCGGCATCCCGGCGATCCTGATAGTCTTGGAAAGAGTCTTGAGGTAACGGAAAGGGAAATGTCCATGCTTGGTGAACTACTCGCCATCTTTCGTTCCGAGAACCCGCTGAGCGTCATGGGAGAGCAGTTCGCCAACATGTTCAAGCTCACTCTAGAGATGAGCTTCTGCGCGGGAAAGATCTTCTTCGAGAACAAGAATGTCCCGGAGGATCGAACGCGCATCTATGAACAAGACGTGCAGGTCAACCAGTTGGAGCGGTCCATTCGCAAGAAGGTCGTGGCACATCTAAGCTTGGCCGGCAACACACCCGATGTTCCTTATTGTCTCTTGTTGATGAGTTTGGTGAAAGACGTGGAGAGAATCGGGGACTACGCCAAGAATCTCGCCGAGCTCGTGGATATCCGGTCGGCGCCGGTGCCAGAGGACGGGGTCGTCCACGAGCTCCAAGAGATCCGCCGGGGTGTCGAGGATGCTTTCCAATCGACGTGGGAGATCTTTGCCAGCTCCGACACCGAGCGCGCCATGCAATACATTCGACAGGGTCGCGATCTGGCGCACCGCTGCGACACGCTGATACTGCGTATCGCCGGGGCTGGCTACGATGCCAGCACGACGACTGTGTTAGCTCTGTGTACTCGCTACTACAAGCGAATCGGTGGCCACGCACTGAACGTTCTCTCGAGCGTGGTCATGCCGTTGCACAAGATCGATTACTACGACGAGGACGAAATCCAGGTAAAGCACACGAGGACCTCTCCGGCGAACTGAGATATACCGCCGAAATCGGTGAGCTCAATGAGAGGTGACGCGGAGGATTTCGGGCACGGTCGAGACGCCGCGCACCAGCTTCTCAATCGCGGACTCGCGTAGAGACCGGAGACCTTCCTCACGGGCCACCCGAACGATCTCGGGCGACTCGGCCTGAGCGATGACCAGCTTGCGGATTTTCGACGAGAGCGGCATGACTTCGAAGACGCCGCTCCGACCGAAGTAGCCGGTCTGGCGGCAATGGATGCATCCGATCCCACGACGAAAACGGAAGTGGGCGATCTTCTCGAAGGGCACCTGGAGCGCCACCGCTTCATCGGGCGTGGGAGAGTATTCCTCGACGCATTTTGGACAGATCGTGCGCACCAACCTCTGCGCGAGGACGCCCACCAGCGTGGACGTGATGAGGAAGGGCGGCACCTCCAAATCCAAGAGGCGAGTGATGGCCGAAGGCGCGTCGTTCGTGTGCAGGGTGGAGAAAACGAGGTGCCCGGTCAAAGCCGCCTGGACCGCCATGTCGGCTGTCTCGTTGTCGCGAATCTCACCCACCATGATCACGTCGGGATCCTGTCGCAGCACGGTGCGAATGGCGTTGGCGAAGGTGATGCCGATCTGAGGCTTGATCTGCACCTGGTTGAAGTCATCGTGAATGAGCTCCACCGGATCCTCGATGTTGATGATATTGATCTCGGGACGCGACAAGTGTCGGAGCACCGAATAGAGAGTGGTCGTTTTTCCGCTTCCGGTCGGGCCGGTCACCAGAATGATTCCCTCTTTGTGGGCCAAGAACTCCTGGAACCGCGGGAAGTCTCTCTCGGAAAAGCCGAGCTGATCGATGGACTGGAGAAGCACATCGGGATCGAAGATGCGGAGGACGGATTTCTCGCCGAAGACGGTCGGCATCGTCGAGACGCGGATCTCGATCTCCTTGCCGCCGCGATCTCTTTTGATGCGCCCGTCTTGAGGGCGGCGCTTTTCGGCAATGTTGAGACCACTGAGCATCTTGATACGGCTGACGACGGCTTGGTAGACGATCTTGGGGATGACGTGCACGTCGTGAAGGACACCGTCGATACGTAACCGCACCAGGGCGATGTTCCGCTTGGGCTCGAGGTGGATGTCCGAGGCCCGTTGATCGAAGGCGTGGTCGAGGAGGTTGTCGAGAGCCGAGATGACCGGCTGCATCGTGGGGTCCATCTCGTCGGAGGGACCGGACAGGAACTCCTGGTTCGTGACATCGATCGAGGAGGTTCTTCCTTCGGTGAGCTGGGTCTCGGCGACCGTCAGGGAAGCCTTGAGGTCGTAGAACCCCTTGTTGACCATCTCGATGTCGTTCCGTGTCGCAACGACCAATTTGACCTCGAGGCCGGCGAACTGCTGGAGATCGCGCAGCGGTGCCAGGTTGAAGGGGTTGGCGATCGCGACGGTGATGCCGTTTTGATGCTTGGAGATAGCGCACATCGTGTGCTTGCGAGCGAAAGGGGCGGGGAGCGCGCTGGTGACCACGTCGAGATCGAGATCGAGCGGGTTGATCTTGAGAAACGGAAGCCCGGAGTGGCGGGCGACCGCCTGCGCGATCTCGACATCGCTCAGCAGGCCCAGCTGCTGGATGACATCGGATTCGGCGCCGGGGTTGAGCTTGGTCGCCCGTTTGACCTTGTCCACCTGCTCGCCGCTCAACACTCCCTGCTTGATGAGAATATCCAGGAGATCGGGAATGATGGTGGAAGCGGCGGTCGCGGCGGGGCGTCGAGGTGCCGGCATGCGAGATCCTGAACGAAATTTCATTATCCCCGTCCACCCCATGGGAAGTCAAAGACGAGATCGAGTCGCCGGGGGCTCCCTCGTGGAGCTATCTCTCTGTAGGAGAACGGTTTGACGTGTTGACACTCCTGGGGCCCCTTGTTATACTGCCGGGCCACGTTGGCTTACTCAGGCGCGTAGCTCAGGGGGAGAGCGCTACCTTGACACGGTAGAGGTCGGCGGTTCAAATCCGCCCGCGCCTACCATTTGCTGGATTTGCCGACTAGCGGCTACGTGTCGAGCGGTCGACCGCTCACAGGAGTGAAATCGGTTCGATGGTTGCGAAGACTGCGGTGTCGATTACCTTGCCCGACGGGACACGCAAGGAGCTGCCTGCCGGTCTGACCGTGAAGGAGATCGCGGAGCAGATCGCGCCGGGCCTCGCGCGCCGTGCTCTGGCGGCGAAGGTCGATGGCGTGCCAGTGGATCTCTCCCGTCCGGTGAGCTCGGACGCGAGCCTGCAGATCCTCACTTCACGAGATCCGGAAATGCTGGAGATATTCCGGCACAGCTCGGCCCATCTCCTTGCCGCTGCAGTTTTGGAGCTCTTCCCCGAGGCGAAGTGCGGCGTGGGACCGCCCACCGAGGAGGGCTTCTTCTACGACTTCCAAATCTCTCGTCCCTTCACGCCGGAAGATCTCGAAGCCATCGAGACGCGCATGAAAGAGATCGTCAAACGGGATGTCCCGTATCAAAGAGTGGAGCTCCCGAAGAAGGAGGCCAAGGAGAAGTTTCGTCAGATGGGGCAGGATCTCAAGCTCGAGCTTGTCGAGGAGAAGGGCGAGCCGGTCGTTTCCTGTTACACCCTGGGCGAGTTCTTCGACTTCTGCCGAGGTCCGCACATCCCGTCGAGCGGCTATATCAAGGCACTCAAGGTGCTCGGCTGCTCGGGGGCGTACTGGAAAGGTGACGAGAAGAACGCGCCGATGCAGCGGATTCACGCCACGAGCTTCTACGACCAGAAGCAGCTCGAAGAGCACCTGCATCGGATAGAAGAAGCCAAGAGACGCGATCACCGCAAGCTCGGTCGCGAGCTCGGGTTGTTCACCATCGAGAGCGAGGCGCCCGGGCAGGTGTTCTGGTTGCCGAACGGATGGCGCGTCGTGAACCTGCTCATGGAGTACATGAGAGAGAAGCTCGAGCGTCGCAACTATGTCGAGATCCGGACTCCGCTCATTCTGGACGAAGAGCTCTGGCGCCGCACGGGCCACCTCGATCACTACAAGGACAACATGTTCTTCGTGGAGCAGCACGAAAGCGAGTCCTCCCGCTACGGCATCAAGCCGATGAATTGTCCCGGAGCCGCCATCGTCTACCGGAGTGAGCTCCGTTCTTACCGCGATCTGCCGCTACGCCTCGCCGAGTTCGGACACTGCCATCGCTTCGAGCGCTCCGGTGTCTTGTCCGGGCTAACCAGAGTGCGGGCATTCCTCATGGACGACACGCACATCTATTGCACTCTGGGCCAGGTGCAAGCGGAGGTAGAGGACCTCATCGATCTCGTCGACGAGGTGTACGGCGAGATGGGTTTCGAAGACGTCCGAGTGGAGCTCTCGACGCGCCCGGCGGGCTCCATCGGCACCGACGAGCAATGGGAGCGTGCCGAGGCGGCGCTGCAAAGGGCGCTCGAGAACAAGAAATCAGACTTCCGTCTGAACCCGGGTGACGGCGCCTTCTACGGGCCCAAGATCGATTTCCACGTCCGAGACGCCCTGGGCCGATCGCACCAATGCGCGACCATCCAGCTCGACTTTTCTCAGGCCGAGCGTTTCGATCTCTACTACGCGGCCGAGGACGGCACCCGGCAGCGCCCCGTCGTGATCCATCGGGCCATCCTGGGCTCCTTCGAGCGGTTCGTCGCCGTCCTCATCGAGCATACCGCCGGGGCCTTCCCGTTTTGGCTGGCTCCGGTTCAGGTCGTGGTGCTACCCATCGCCGAGCGTCACCACGAGTACGGCCAGCGGGTTACCGAAGCGCTTCGCGCTGAAGGGATTCGGGTGAAGCTCGACGCGCGGGCGGAGAAGACCGGCTACAAGATTCGGGACGCCCAGCTCAAGAAGATTCCCTTCATGCTGGTGCTGGGGGACCGTGAGGTGGAGTCCCAGAACCTGGCCGTCCGAAATCGGTCGCAGGGCGACCAGGGAGCGATGGGCCTCAGGGAGTTCGTCGACCTGGCTCGGGATCTGGTGCATCGTCGTGCCCTGGCGCCCTAACGCTAGCATCCGGACGTTGACGCTAGAATTGCGGCTCCAGGAAGGGCATAATGTTAAGTCTGTGGGTGGTCGACCCTTTCGACCATCGCCCCGGGCCGGCGCCCGCGAGCTTTGATCCTTGGTAACCAACGGAGGTGAGGTATCGATAAATCGGTCCGAGTGAACGAACGGATCCGGGTCCGCGAGATCCGATTGATCGACGAGGACGGACAGCAGGTTGGCATCATGAGTCCCGAGGAAGCCCTCAGGATGGCTCGGGAGAAAGACTTGGATTTGGTGGAGATCGTCGCCACGGCGCGCCCGCCGGTGTGCCGGATCATGAACTTCGGCAAGTACCTCTACCAGCGAAACAAGCGTGCCCACGAGGCGAAGAGGCATCAGAAGACCATACACGTCAAAGAGGTCAAGTTCAGAGTCAAGATCGACGAGCACGATTACCAGTTCAAGAAGAATCACATCGTGCGATTTCTGCAAGAAGGAAACAAGGTGAAGGCGACCATCATGTTCCGGGGGCGGGAGCGGTCGCACGGCGAGCTGGGTGACAAGATTTTGAATCGCCTCGTTGCGGATCTCGAAGAGCTGGCGACCGTGGAATTGAGATCGAGGATGGAGGGGAATCAGAAGTACTTGATCCTCGCGCCGAGCAGGGCGGTCGTCGAGAAGCTCAAGATTTCGCAGAAGGAAGAAACACCGGCCGCGGAAGCGGAGGCGTAATCCGCCTTCGTCTCGACGTGGCGTCATGTGGACTTCGGCGAGACCGGCCTAAAGGCCTGGCGCGCCGACATTAATCGATAATCGATTTTGAGGTAATAGAGTGAAACTGAAATCACATCGCGGAGCAGCAAAACGGATGCGCCGGACGGCGAGTGGCAAGATCAAGCGCAGCCACGCCTACGCGGGTCATATTCTGACCGATAAGACGAGGGGGCGAAAGCGTAGGCTACGCAAGGCCGCGCTGGTCGCCAAGGCCGATGCGCGGAGGCTGCTGCCTCGGCTGCCCCGCTGATTCGAAACCATCGGAGTCATGAGAGATGCCAAGAGTCAAACGTGGAACACATCGACGCCACCGTCGAAAAAAGATACTGAGTCTAGCCAAGGGTTACTGGGGCACCAAGAGCAAGTTGTACCGCTCCGCGAAGGAGTCGGTGGACAAGGCCTTGGGTTACGCGTATCGGGATCGGCGAGCGCGAAAACGCGATTTTCGTCGGCTCTGGATCATCCGTATCGGTGCCGCCGCTCGCGCCTGCGACTTGTCCTATAGCACGTTCATGCAGGGGCTCACCAAGGCCGATGTCAAACTGAACCGGAAGCAACTGGCCGAGCTAGCCGTTCGGGACGAGGCGGCCTTTCGAGAGCTCGCCGAAGTTGCGCGCCAAGCAATCGCGGCCGCCTGAGCCGTGACGGCTCATCGACTCGCTCGGTCCGGGACCCCGTCATGCCTAAGAAGCCAGGCCAACCGAAGGAGTTGGAAGCTCTGGGTAGGAAGGTCCGTGAGGCCAGTGAGGTCATTGGCCATCTCCGAGATAGCAATCGGGCGCTCGTCAACGAGTTGGAGGAAGTGAAACTCCGACTCGCTGAGGGTGCGCCCGCGGGCTCGGCCAGAAAAGCCGAGACCTCGGCCGAGCTTTCGCTCCTGCGGGAAGAGCGCAAGCAAATCCGCGACCGCATCGTTCATCTCCTCGAGCGATTGGAACAGATCTCGAGCACACCTTCCGCCGAGTAGGCGGCAGGCGCGCTCCTGTCGGACGCGCGGTCTTGAACTCCCCGTCCACCTCGCCTAGAATGTCAGCGAAATTGGCTGGATGCGGCTCGGAACCGAGCGGAGCAGAATACCGAATATGAATGACAGTGAGCAATCCAACTTGATTTCCGTAGAGATTTTCGGTGAGACATATAACATCCGAGCGGATGAAGATCGCGAATACGTGAAGGATCTGGCCCGTTACGTCGACGCCAAGATGAAGAGCATCACCAACACCGGCGGAGGGGGAAACTCCTTGAAAATCGCGATTCTGGCGGCTCTGAACGTCGCGGATGAGTTCTTCAAGCTGCAACGTGACCACGAGGGCCTCCGATCGCGGTTCACGGAGCAGGCCGACGAGTTGACCGAGATCCTGGACGACGTTCTGAGAGAAGGTTAAGGCGATTCTCTCTTGAAACTCCCTGGGAAGAGAGTTATAAGATCGAATGTGCCCTGCTTTGCGCGTGATGGGAATGAATTTTTGAGCCAACATCTATTTGAACGGGTTTTCGACTGCTTGCCATGCGCAAGCCTCTGCGCGAGGAAGCCTACGGCAAAAAGGAGATGACCCACCTGAGAAAGAGGTTCAAATAGTGTTCCCACACGGCAAAGCGGGGCCTACGGAAACTGCCTAGAACGGTCAGACCTCGTAGGGTTGTCCGCTCCTGGTCGGAAGAGCGGCCTCCCTTCCCGTCCCAGGAACCGCGGCCTCGAGACCGTCAAAGGGGAGCACAATCGGGTTGCCCGCTTGTCGCCCAAGCATTCTGGTGGATTTCCAAATGAGTTCGTCCTGCCATCGTTGCGCACGTCTGTGAGCGGCGCCCCTCCGCTCGTCGCACGGTCCAACTCGTGAAGCTCTCCGAGCTGGGTGAAGACGGTTTCCTCGCCCGGTTGCGGGAGCGGCTTCCCGAGCCTGGGCCGGCAGTTGTTTTGGGGCTCGGCGACGACACCGCCGTGCTCGACCTGCCCCAGGCGGAGCGGACGCTCGTCACTACCGACGTGCTGGTAGAAGGCGTGCATTTCCTTCGCCGGACACTACCTCCGCGCTTCATCGGTCGCAAAGCGGTTGCGGTCAACGCGAGCGATATCGCGGCCATGGGTGGCCGCCCGGTGGGTATCGTGATGTCGCTCATGGTGCCCGCAGACAGCAGCGTTTCCGAGCTCATGGAGGTGTTCGACGGACTCATCGAGCGGGCGTCAGGGTTGGGCGCGGATCTCGTCGGCGGCAATCTTTGCACCTCCCCCGGCCCCCTAGCGGTCGACGTCACGATCGTCGGAGCGAGCCGCCGAGGCCGGATCATGGAGAGGCGTGGGGCCAGCGCCGGCGATGGGATTTATGTCAGCGGGAAACTGGGTGCATCGGCGGAGGGGCTGCGTCTTCTGAACGAGGGCGTAGTCCTCGCCGCCTCGGGATCGCTGATCGTACCCAACTCGCTCCGATCCGGGCCGTTGCCGTTGGCGGAGCAATGTCTCCGCGCGCATATCGATCCCGAGCCACGTCTGGAGCTGGGAGCCTTTCTCTGCGAGAACGAAGTCGCCACCGCTTGTATCGATCTTTCCGACGGCCTGGCTCGGGACCTCCATCGGCTGTGCCGAGCGAGCGGCGTTGGTTCGCGCATCGAGGAAAGCGCTCTGCCCGTTCATCCTGGTGTATTGGCCTGGGAGGGACTCCGTAAGCGGTCTCCCCTCGATCTCGCTCTTGCGGGAGGCGAGGACTACGAGCTGTTGTTCACCGTCCGCAAAGAGGCTCTGCTCGAGCGTTGGCGACAAGAAGGAGGCGTTCCGATTACGCGAATCGGCGAAGTGATCGACTCTCGCCAAGGGATCCGACTGGCGACGCGGGAGGGAAGCGAACGATCTCTCGAACCGGCCGGATGGGACCACTTCCTACCGCCGAGCGGACAGCGCGGTGCATGAAAGAAGAAGAGACGAAGAAGGACGGCTTTCGTGGATTCCTGCGGCAGCTGCTTCATCTGGGCGATAGCCCAGAGCGAACCGCTCTCGCTTTCTCGGTGGGCGTCTTCCTGAGCTTCTCGCCTTTCATCGGGTTTCACACCATCATTGGTCTCGCCATTGCCTTTCTCTTCCGACTCAACCGGCTCGCTGTCCTCATTGGCACGTACGTCAACACGCCGTGGACGTTTGCCCCAGTCGCCTCCTTCGGCGCCGCGGTGGGCTTCTACGCCCTCGGAACCGAAAGTAGGTTGTCCGCGATCGCCTGGAATTCCATGTTGAGCATCTCCTTTTGGCGGCACATGTTCTCCGACGTGGATCACTTGCTCTTGCCGTTTTTCGTCGGAAACTTGATCCTTTCCGTTCTCGCCTCCCTGATCTCCTATCTCATCGTGAGACGCATTCTGGTTCGTTACCACCGCCGCAAGGAGTTGCGTGAGGCAGGGGGTTAGTCGACGGGAGGTCGCTTCCGGGCGAAGTCGGTCGCCTGTTCGAAGGCGTGGGCGAGTCGGAGCACGGTGGCCTCTGCGAAGTGATCTCCCAGGAGCTGCACCCCTATGGGAAGGCCCGCGCGGCTGAAGCCGGCCGGGACGCTGATAGCGGGCAGCCCCACCAGGCTTGCGGTAATCGTGAAGATGTCGGTGAGGTACATCTGCAAGGGGTCTTCGATCTTCTCTCCGAGCCGAAAGGCGGGGATGGGGGACGTCGGCATCGCGATCGCATCCACGTCCTCGAAAGCGCGTTGGAAATCACGCGAGATGAGGGTTCTCACCTTTTGTGCTTTGAGGTAGTACGCGTCGTAGTAGCCGGCGGAGAGAACATACGTTCCGAGGATGATCCGCCTTTTCACCTCGGCACCAAACCCGTGATGGCGCGTGCGCCGATACATCTCCCGGAGGTCGGCCTCTCCGCTTGCTCGGAAGCCGTAACGCACGCCGTCGTAGCGCGCTAGGTTGGAGCTCGCTTCGGCCGTCGAGATGAGGTAGTAGCACGCGACCGCATGAGGGGCCGTGGGCAGCTCGATGTCCACCGGCTCGACGCCGAGACCTTCGAGCGTCGCGGTGCACTCGCGGTAGGCGCTCTCGACATCGGGATCCAAACCTGCGGTGGGGAGGTCTCGGGGGACCCCCACCCGTAGCCCTCGGACGCTTTCGCCGAGTCGTCCCAGGTAATCGTCGACCGGCTGGAGCGCGCTCGTCGAGTCCAAAGGGTCGTGGCCGGCGGCGACACTCAGCAACAACGCGGTGTCGGATACGGTGCGGCTGATCGGGCCAACCTGGTCGAGCGAAGACGCGAAGGCCACCAGACCGTAGCGCGAGACACGACCATAGGTTGGCTTGAGTCCGACCACGCCGCAGAGCGCCGCCGGTTGGCGAACCGATCCACCGGTGTCCGTACCGAGCGCGGCGGGCGTCTCGCGCGCGGCGACCGCGGCGGCTGAGCCGCCACTCGATCCTCCCGGCACACGCGTAGTGTCCCAAGGGTTGCGAGTGGCACGATAGCCGGAATTCTCCGTGGAAGAGCCCATGGCGAACTCATCGAGGTTCGTTTTCCCGAGGAGCACGACGCCCTCGTTCAGGAGACGGGTGATGACGGTCGCGTCGTAGGGAGGTACGTACCCTTCGAGAATACGCGAGCCACACGTGCACGGCATGCCTCGCACCGAGATGATGTCCTTCACCGCCACGGGCACTCCGTGCAGGCGGCCCTTCGATTGGCCGCGGGCCTGAAGCTCGTCGAGCTCGCTGGCTCGCGCGAGAGCGGTTTCCGTGGCGAGGCTCAGATAGGCATGGATCTGCGGCTCGAGTCGCTCCGCGCGCGCTAGGAACGCACGCGTTGCTTCTCGCGCCGAGAGAGAACCTTTCGCGATTTCGTCACGAATCTCGAGTGCGGTGAGATCGGTGGGGTTCACGGAAGGACCTTGGGCACGCGGATGAGACCGTCACCTTCGTTGGTCTTGCCGGGGGATAGCTCGAGGACCTCGCCGCTGGTCAGGCTGGGTCTTTCTTCGTCTTCACGGAAGGCGTCGTCGCGCAACAGCGCGTGGGAGGTCGGCTCGACCCCTTCGGTGTCGAGGGAATCGATGCGCTCTGCATAGGCGAGGATTTCGTCGAGCTGGGCGGTGAACTTGTTTTTCTCTTCTTCGGACAACTCGAGATGCGCAAGATGGGCGATCCTTTCTACATCTCGTTTGGTGACTTTGGGCATGTCTGCATTAGTGCCGTGGGGCCCGCCGCCTGGCGCGGCTCCAGTGGAGGCAACCACCCAATTTGGCGGCCAACAGATAGGCGGCCGACGCGCCGGGCTCGGTCTGTTTCATTGCCACGGGGCCCCACCCCCGTGGCTCGGTCGCTTCGTGCTCCGCACTGCGCGACGGCTGAAGGCTCCTCGCGCAGGCTGACTCGTTTCTCACCAGCCTGTAAGCCTCGCGCCGGTAGTATATACCGTATATACTGTCGACCCATGGGTAGCGAGATGACCCGTGAGGCACGGGCGGAACTGGGTTCCGCCGCCAGGCGGGGTGGCCCCGAGATCTCCGTCGTCATCCCGGTTTTCAATGAAGAAGGCAATCTAGCGGATCTGTACCGCGAAGTGAGCGATGTGCTCCAGGCGTTCGGACGCGCGTACGAGATCTTGTTTGTCGACGATGGAAGCACCGACGCGAGCTATGCCATCCTGGCGTCGCTCTACAACGGGGACTCTCGCGTCCAAGTGATTCGACTGAGAAGGAACTTCGGTCAAACCGCCGCACTCGCGGCGGGATTCGACCATGCGCGCGGAGCGATCGTGGTGACGCTGGACGGTGATCGGCAGAACGACCCCGCCGACATCCCCACCCTGGTGCGGAGGCTCGAGCAAGGATTCGACATGGTTTGCGGTTGGCGGAAGGATCGCAAGGACCCTTTTTTTTCTCGCCGCCTTCCCTCGCAGATCGCCAATCGACTCATCTCGATGACCACCGGCGTTCACCTGCACGACTACGGGTGCACGCTGAAGGTCATGAGGTCGGAGGTCGCAAAGAATATCCAGCTCTACGGGGAGATGCACCGGTTCATCCCGGCGGTGGCGAGCTGGATGGGCGTGGACATCGACGAGGTCGTCGTGTCCCATCGGCGGCGCGAGCAGGGGGAGTCCAAGTACGGGATCACGCGCACGCTGCGAGTGCTGCTCGATCTGCTGACCGTCAAGTTCCTTCTGAACTATTCCAGCCGGCCGCTGCAGATTTTTGGCTCGTTGGGATTCCTGTTGGGGGGCGCCGGGTTCGCGATCGGCTGTTATCTAACCTGGGTCAAGTACGGTCTGGGCGAGCCCATCGGCGGCCGTCCGATGCTGCTCTTAGGCGCCCTGCTCATGTTGGCCGGGCTGCAGCTGGTAAGTCTGGGTCTTCTCGGCGAGCTTCTCGCGCGCCTCTACCACGAAACGCGGTCCCGTCCCGCCTACGCGGTGCGCCAGATACTGTCGTCGGAATCCGAGCTGGTCTAGCTGGTAGTCCGCCGGCTACTCTCTCACCCCGATCACGACGTTGGAATAGGTCGCCCCTTCGGGTGTCTCGAAGCGCACGCCCCCACCGAGCTCGATGCGGTGTAGGGCAGGGCGGTACGGTTGTCGGTACTCGAAGAAGATGCGCTGCTCGCCGTCGATGAACAAACGCACGTACAAACGACGCTCGGGACCCTCCGGCCCCCACTGCCAGCGGAAATGGTGTGCTCTTTCCGGTCTCCAACCCAAGAAAGCGCTGTAAGCGTCGGTTTGCTTCCCGTCGGAGATCCAGCGGATCCTTAAGTATCGCAAGGTGTCCGTCGAACTGCGGTCCTGCTTCTGGACGCTCGCCCGATAGGGATTGGTCGTGAAATCGCTCCCGGCGCTCGGGTCCCACATAACGAAGAGGTGCCGAGCCCCCTCTCCGACATTAGGGATGTCCAAGCCCTTGATATCCGCTTCTAAGAAACCGCTCTCGATGGTCTCCATGTTGTAGAGGATGTAGTTCGAGCGGGCATTGACCATCCATCCCTCGTCGGTAAAGACGCCACCACGCCGCGTTCCCACCGTCGTGCCACTGGTGAGGGGGTCGAAGACCAGGATGCCGTCGCGCGGCTCGTCGGACTTGAACGCGGTCAGAACCTCGAAGGTTGCCGACGCGGAGAACGGCCCATCGGTTCCGCCAGCCCGAGCTCGGGCCCGCCAGAAGTGCTCGCCGTTTCCGAGCGCGGTATCGACCCGCCAGGAGGTCTGGCCGCTCGGATCCTGTGCCACTCCCGAGGCTTCGGCGGCGATATTGGCGAAGCCGGAGTCGCGAGCCACCTGGAACGTGTAGCTCGGTGTGCTTCCGTCACTGACGGTGACGTTGTTGATCAGGAGCGTGGGACGTTCGTCGTTCACTTCGGAGCCCCCTTGCGGAGACACGATTCCCGGTGAGGAAAGAGTCACGCTCGGTCCGGCCGGCGAATCGCTGCTGCCGCAGCCGGGTAGGAGCCCGGTGGCAAGAACAAGTGCTGTTAAAAGGAGAAGTGTTTTCTCAGCTGGTTGTCTCATCCAACCCTCAAATAGTCGGAGGGCCGAGCTTCAAGCGCGAAGGATGAAGCCCAGCCCGATGCGTGTCTCGTTTATTTCTCGCCGATCCGTACGTTCGAGTATACCGCGTCGACGATGGATTCCTCGCGGGCGGCGATTCCCATCTCGATGAAGTGCTGGGTCAATCGGTAGCCAGGAAAGTACTCGACCTCGACCAGCAAGCGCCCGTCGAGGTAAAGGTAGGCAAAAAAGGAGTCCTCGCCCACGGGTCCCCACTCCAGACGCCACTGGTAGGTTTCATTGGGATCCCAGCGTAGATAGTTGTTGCCCTCCTCGTAGACGTGGCCGTTCGATAGCCAACGCAGGCGCACGAAGGGAGGATTGTGAGTAGGCGGCCAGAGTTTCTGGACGTGAACACGAAACGCGTTGTCACGATAGGCGCCCTCGGTCGGGTCCCACATTCCCATGATCATGTACTGATTGGCTTCATTGTTTTCCGGCTTGAGGCCGGTCATTTGCCACTCGACGTAACCGGCGTCAATGGGATGCACGTCATAGCGCAGGAAGTCGAAACGGCTCAGGACCTGCCAGCCTTGAGGAGTGAGTCTCCCCCCGCCTCGGTGGCTGGCGCGGGTCGTTCCGTCGGTCAGAGGGTCGAAGAGCACCTC
>JBOGJF010000183.1:0-6875 GCA_050747785.1 Vicinamibacteria bacterium | reverse complement strand
GCTTACCGCCGAGCAGATACTCGTCATCGACGAGAGCGAGAACGTGATCGAAGGCACCGGGCGCCCATCCGCCGAGGCTCGCCTCCACCTCACCATCGCCAGGCTCGGCCGAGCGGGCGCCGTTTTGCATACCCATTCGGTCTGGAACAACATCGTGTCGGAAGCCTGGGGTGACCGAGGTGGGCTCACCATCGAAGGATTCGAAATGCTCAAGGGCCTCGAGGGCGTTCGAACCCATCAGCATCGGGAATGGATTCCCATCATCGAGAACTCACAGGATTACGATGCCCTCGCCCGGAGCGTCGAGCGAGCTCTGGGAGACCCTCCGCGCTCCCACGGCTTCCTCCTGCGCCGTCACGGACTCTACACCTGGGGGCGAGATCTGACCGAAGCGAAACGGCATGTGGAGATTCTCGAGTTCCTCATGGAGGTCTTAGGGAGGACCAACGATGGCCATCGTCAAGATTCCCGATGAGCAAAGGACTCTGATCGGATTCGGCGAGGCCCGAGCGTACCTCGCCGCCATCGGCATCGACTACGAGCGTTGGGAGCCGTCGCACGCCGTGGTGCCGAACGCCGCCGAGAGCGAGATCCTGGACGCGTACTCGAAAGAGGTGGAGAGGCTCATGGCAAGCGGAGGCTATGTCACCGCCGACGTCATCGACGTCCGTCCGTCGACGCCGGGCCTCGATGCCATGCTGAACAAGTTCAACCGCGAGCACTGGCACGACGAAGACGAGGTCCGTTTCGTCATTCAGGGCCGGGGCGTCTTTCACGTCCGTCCCAAGAACGGTCCGGTCGTGGCCATTGAGGTCGGACCCGGAGACTTGCTTCGCGTGCCCCGCGGCACTTGGCATTGGTTCGATTTGTGCGCCGAGCGCGAGATACGCTGCATCCGTTTGTTTCAAGATCCCGCCGGTTGGACTCCGAGCTACACGGAGAGCGGCGTGGATCGGAATTTCGAGCCCGTCTGCCTCGGGTCATCTTTCAAGCCCTCCGGACGAGACCGACCCCACCGCTGAGACCTATGGGCGGATCCCTCTCTTACCAGGGCATCCGCGCCGTGCTGTTGGACATCGAGGGCACGACGACACCAGTCGATTTCGTCCACCAGGTGCTATTCCCCTACGCCCGGGCGAACATGAAGTTCTTTCTCGAGAAACATCCCGCCTCGGCATCCGGCGAGCTCGAGCTCCTGCGCACCGAGTACGAGCAAGACCGCGCGCGGGGCCTCGAGCCTCCGCGGTGGGAGCCAATAGGTCCTGTCTCCTACGTCCACTGGCTGATGGACCAGGATCGCAAGTCCACCGGGCTCAAGTCGCTTCAGGGAAAGATCTGGGAGCTCGGCTATCGCTCCGGCGAGCTTCGCGGTGAAGTCTACCCGGACGTACCCGTGGCCTTTGAGCGATGGCGCAAACAGGAGATGAGAATCTGCATCTACTCCTCGGGAAGCGTGCTTGCCCAGAAGCTCCTCTTCGCGCACTCAACGGCCGGGGATCTGACCCGGTTCCTGGACGCTTACTTCGATACCAGCACGGGGGGCAAGAGGGAGAAGGAGAGTTACAACAAGATCGCCGCGGCCCTGTCGCTTGCTCCATCCACCTTCCTTTTTCTTTCGGATGTCGCCGCCGAGCTGGACGCGGCATTCGAGGCGGGCATGAAGACGTGCCTCTGCCGACGCGACGGAACCGACGAGCCAGAACGCACCGACCATCCCATCGTCAGGACCCTGCTCGCGGTCGCTACGTGAAGTCTCGACCCGGAGCGCGATACCCTGACCGGCTTGACAGGACCCAAGGGTGCGGCTAGAAAGGGCCGAGCACGATTGAAAATACGCCGGAGACCCTTTGAATAAGACCGCTTCCTCCACGCCGGAGTCCCATGCCCGTCACCGACAGCTAGAACGAAGGGCGCAGATCCTGGAGAAGGCTGCCCACCTGTTTTGCATCAAGAGCTACGACTCCACCTCGATGAGCGACATCGCCGACGCCGTCGGCATTACCAAGGCGGGCCTCTACTACTTCGTGGAAGGCAAGGAGCACCTGCTCTACTTGATCACCGACTATGGCCTGGATTTGCTCGAGGAAACCGTCGTCAAGCCCCTAGAGGGCATCCTGGACCCGAAGGAATGGCTCCGACAGTTGATCGTGAAACACGTGCATATGGTCATGCACCGGCCCCGCGAGGTGACCATTATTCTCCACGAACGAACGGGCCTCACCGGAGAATATCGGGACAGAATCCTGAAACGAAAAAAGGCCTACATCAATCTCGTTCGCGATAGGCTGGTCCAGCTTCAGAAGGACGGGATCGCGCGCCCGGTCGACGCGACCGCGGCCACGTACTTCCTCCTCGGTTCGCTGAACTGGGTCTACCAGTGGTACAAAGAGGACGGCCATCTGGACGAACAGGATCTCGTCCGCCACTTCACCGACCTCTTCTCGAGAGGATTTCTCACCGAGACTCTCTAGCCGGCTGATGAAATCTCCGCGGTAGACCCGGCACCTCGGCCGGGGTTAATGAGAGCGTCCGCCCCGCTTCACGTGACTTTGAGCAGTCACCTCGATGAGCTCGAGCAACTGGTCCTGAAGATCGGCGTTGCCGATCTTTCTCCAGCTGGCGAGAAGATTCTCTTCCTCATCGTTTTCGGCGAGGGGCTTGCGGACTCGGCTATCCGGGATCAGATCGGAGACCGTGACTCCCAACACCTTGCTAATCTTGCGCAGCCACTCTAGCGAGATCCGTCGTCGACCCTGCTCGAAATTCGAGAGAGCCGAGGCGGAGAGACCCGCCCGGCGAGCCAGCTCTTCCTGAAGCAAATGCTTGTTCAGGCGTAGCTCACGAATTCGTCGTCCCACTTCCGCGTGCATCTGTACATCCACCTTCGCCGTCGCTGTTTCCTGCATCTGCTTGCTCCTCTTTATCCGTGCTGTCCCAGTCCTTGCTGTCTTCTTCCTCATATCGAATGTTTCCAACTCCCTCCGTCTCGCCCCAACCCTTCATCGATCTTATTCCCGGCGCGGTTAGAACGGAAATGCCTCTCCAGGGCTCGCGGGGGTCAGGAGGAATGGACCGGAGAGGCTTCGGCAATTCCCAGAGGCAGGTCGCCCAGCTCTCCGTAGCGTTCGAACATTCTTCCCCACGGGGTCTGCATGAAATCAGCGACCCGACGCCGCCCGATTAGCGGATACCAGTACCAATCGTGATAGGCCCACGAGGCCACGTAGGCCCAGACGACCAGTGGCGTGCGCAAGAGGAGATTCTCGAGGGGCTTGAACAGGCCGTGATAGATGGCGTGCTGCCCCTTGCTCGCGAAGGTGTCTCCGCTGCTGAATCCCCAATCGATCCCGGTGATGTCCTCCCCGACGATCTCGATTTCCCTCGGATCGCCCACACCTAATCCTCTCTCATGTGCGCTCCGGATGAAAAGAAGCTTGAGGGGATCGAACCCCATGAGCTTGGCCGCCACCGCGTCGATGGCAACCTGATCCGCGGAAGCGAGCACGAGGTCCTTGACGTGAACGTCCATGCAGCGAGGCCCAGGTCCACTGCCAGCGACGGTACCGTCCATCACCGCGAAGATCCCCGAGTGGAGCTCCTTTTGAATCATGAGCAGGTCGGCGAGCGTCTCGTGAATCACGGAATGCGTCCAGTGCCGCTTCTCGTTCAGGAGTCCACCGAATGCGTTCTTCATCGCCCCGGTGATGGTCGTAAATACGTGGGTCTTCATGGTGGGAAGATGGACGATGTTCTCACCGATGAGTCGCTTCGGTATCAGGATTCCCTTCGGGAAGACTTCGTGAAGAACGCGAGTCTTGCCCTTGGGCTCGTACATCATCCATTCCTCTGATTTTTCGTAGAGATGAACGTTCCGAAGACCGTAGCGGTCCACGACTACCTTGTGCCGATTGTTTCGCTCACCGGTACGCGCGCTCACGACGACCGTGCGGTTGTGGCAGGCGTGGAGCAGTTCGCGCCGGTAGCCGTCCGCCAGCAGGGTGCGGATCACACCTTCGAGCTGCCACGGGGTCGTCGAACAAGCCGGGTAGAACTTTCCCCACGAGATATTCGCCTTGAGTGCTGTATCTTTCTCTTTCGGAAGGACTTGCTGGTATCCGGCCAGGCGCATCGCGCGACCGTAATCCTCGAAGACGGTCTCCGGCTTGGTACGGACCACTGCAACTTTTGAACGCATCACCCGTTTCTTCCTCCTTGCAACCCGCCATTATGCCAAATTATGACGCCGTGTATGTGCGGCGGATGGCTTCTCGCCGGTTCTAGGCTATAATAAAGGGCTCTCTAAACCGAGGACAGGAGGCACTTCAAGTGGCAGAATCAGAACCAGGCACTTTCTTGATGGTCAACATTGCGTCCCAGCGCGCCCGTCAGCTCATGCAAGGAGCGGCGCCGGTCATCCGTACCAAGTCTCGCAAGCCGGCAGCCATCGCCATCCGAGAGGTTCAAAAAGGACTTCTACCCTACTTCATGACACCGGATGCCCCGCCACTCGGTTCCGAAGAGGGCGACCGCGAAGAAGAAGACGAATAGGGCGCGCGCACCCACGGAGCGCAAGCCTTGGTCTAACCCTTTCCCTCTCTTTCCGCCGCGACTTCGCGCATGGCTGCGGTGAGCCTCTCGGCAAGAGCCAGGCTGTCGGAGATCGACCGATCGTCCGGCAATAGGTGCGAGGTGTCCCCTGCCACTAGGTTGGGGATGGGCGTCCGCAGCGGCGCGAGCCGTCGCGTGAATCCCACCGGACAGACCGGTTGCGCGTAGGGCGCCCGAAAGACGCGGTAACCAAGGACCGAAGTGCGATCGAAGCCCGGACGAATGGCCTCCATAGCCTCGAGCGTCTCCTCGTAGACCTCATCGTCGGGACGGTGATACTCCGCGGCCTTCGAGGACACATAGTGGGGCGAGTAGATGAGACTGGCGCCACCGAATGCCTCTGGGGGGCTGAGATTCGTATACTCGATGAGCCCCACGATCGGAAGCCCATCATCGTTCGCATTGATCCAGAAATACGGGGTCAGGGGCTGTCTCGTTTTCAGGATGATGCACCGGACGCCAATGTTCCCTAGGTCGGTCGCCATTCGGCGATAATCCGCGGGTAGGTCGTTACCCATTGCGGCCAGAATCGGCAAGGGGATCGTCGACAGAAGCGCGTCCGCCGGATAGTCTCGGCCCGCCGCTCGCGCCCCGACGACACGCCCGTCGTCCAAATAGATCTGGTCTACCGGGGTCGCGCATCGAACGTCCCCCTTCTGTGAGCGGACCGCTCTCGCCAGTGCGTCGACGATGACTTGAGATCCTCCGCCGGCAACGAATCCCAACCACTCCTGGAAGAAACCCCGGCGAGAGCTCCCCAGCCGGTGAATGCGGCTCCAGATCCAAGCCGCCGAGATTCGCTCGGTCTCCTCACCGAACTTAGACCGCAGCAGCGGCTCCCAGATGACACGGTAGGGCTCTTCACCTTCCCCTTCGAGTAGCCACTCCTTGGCTGGTACGTCTTCGAGGGGCTTCCAATCCGTGCGCCGTCGCGCCGACAGCACGTGCAGCCCGTAGCGCACCCGAGCCGCCACGGAGAGAGGTGAGAACCGGAGGAGTGACAGCGGGTCACCAAAAGGATGGAGGCGGCCGTCATAGAACATGCCCATACTGGTTCGTCGCCAGCGAAGACGATCGGCCAGATCCAGTCGGCGCAGCCACCGGAAGTAGGCGCGATCAGAGCCACAAATGAAATGGTAGAACTTCTCCGCCTGGATCCCATCGAAGTCGAATGAGCCCGCGAGGCCACCGGGTGAGGAGGCGGTCTCGAGCACGGTGACCTCGTGGCCATCCTGGAGAAGCTCGAAAGCGGAGGCCAGCCCCATGATTCCCGCACCAATCACCACGATTTTCATCAGCTTGCCAACACGAACTTTTCCGCGATGGCGCGGACGTAGAAAACGATACCGTAACAGACCACCAGCGCATAGTAGGCGCCTGCGATCCATCGCCCCGCTGGGAGAGAGCGCCGCGTCCAGGCAAGCGCCTCTCCGCCCGCCAGCGCGATGAGGGGAGCGATCCAAAGGATCTCCTTGACCCTGCTGAAGAGATCGGGCGCGGCGGTCCGCAGGAAGATGAGGACAGTGAACGTCGCGCCCCAGGCGAGGAGGAGTCGGGAGACCATGGGACTCGGCCTTCGCCGGAGCCACAGCACGACACTACCGGCCACCAGGGGGAGATACACGATACCGAAGAAAATCCAGTATCTGGTTACGAACATAACGACCGTCTGGAAGAGCGAGATCGAGCCACGCCGAGATTCGCTGGACAGGAACGTGGGCAGAAGATCGGTCACGAACGTTCCCACGAACTCCCGATAGACCGTCGCCAGAACCAGACTCGCCACTCCCGCCGACACCGCCAGAAGCGTCAAGCCAACCCGTCGCAGCTCCGGCTTCACGCCAATCGAGAGCAGAGCACCGAGAATCGGGAAGAAGATGCCGAAGTTGATGAGACTTCCCGGATAAGCGGCAAGGGCCATCAAGAGAAGCCACGCGGTCGACCAGTACCTGGGCCGATCACCGCCCCCTCCGGGAAAAAGGGAAGCCAGCACGAGCGTGTCGAGGAAATGCGCAAACACGGCCGCCAAGAACGCCCACGACAGACGGGAGAATGCGGCGGGCGAGAAAACCGTTAGAGCGGCCCCCCACATTCCTGTCTCGACCCCACCGAGCCGCCGTCCCAAGTAGAAGACGATGAGCACCTCGAGTGCGGAAAGAAGGCACGCGACGAGCTTCATCGCGGTGATCAGGGAAAAGAAATCGAGA
The DNA here is from genome assembly GCA_050747785.1 of Vicinamibacteria bacterium. GTDB lineage: Bacteria > Acidobacteriota > Vicinamibacteria > Marinacidobacterales > DATDRI01 > CBDANW01. The sequence goes on along the minus strand of JBOGJF010000183.1, from coordinate 60 downwards.
TGGAATGGAACGAAGAGAGCGTGGAAGACTGGTGAGAACGGGAAGGCATACGTCTTGCCC
>JBOGJF010000182.1:0-3174 GCA_050747785.1 Vicinamibacteria bacterium | reverse complement strand
AGGGTGGGGCCTAACCACGGGATGGAGCGGCCGTGGCCTTTCCCTTCGTGTGACAATAGACCGGAGATGAGACAGCGTAGGCTTCGGCGAGTACCGTCCTGCGACCACGGGTTTGGCCACGCGGCTCAGCCCGAGAGTTTAGACGTGTGAGTCAAGAATGCACTCCATCATGCTATCGCTCCTCTGGATCCTCGGAAGCGCGCTCAAAACAGCACCATCGTTTCCGCAGAAATCGGAGAGCAAAATGCAGCTTCGTTGTGCCGCAGAATCGAAGAAGCAATTCCAACGGGGAGCTGTCAGGATTGGTGGTGACATCAAGCCTCCCAAGAAGCTTGTCGACGCACCGCCCAGGTTTCCGGAGCTCCCACCCGGCGCGCAAATTAGCAGCGGATTTTGGCTTGGCGAGGCTCTTGTAGCCGCCGACGGTTCGATCGCTGCCGCCTGGGCAGTGAGAGAACCGCGTCTCGACCCCCCTTTTCCCGATTTCAATGGAGCCATCCTCGAGGCCATCAAGAAGTGGGCTTCAATGCTAACGAGAAGTAGACCAGTTCTGCTCGCCTAAAGTGGACCAGCATTGGAACTGAGTTTATGAGAAGGCTCGCGGCGAGCCGACGGATTCTGAAGATGGGAGGGGCGGCAGCGGAATCGGTCGAGCGGGAAGGAGGCCGTTGTGCGACTAACCCTGGGGATCACGAAGAGAGGGTCCGTTGATCCTGACGGTATGACACTGATGGCGGAGTCGGCTCAAGAGAGCCTCGACGAGAGCTGGATTTCCAAGGAAGTGTTGCCATTCGGAGTAGTCGACGTTGGTAGTGATGATGGTAGGTCGTCGCCGATATCGCTCCTCCATGAGCTTGAAGAAGATGTTGGCTTGCTCGGGACGGAGGTTCAGATATCCCATTTCGTCGACGAGGATGACGTCGATGCGAGCGAGATGACGAAGCAGTCGTCGGGAGGAACGGTCGGCGAGCGAGGCGTACATTTCGTCGAAGAGGTCCTGAGCGCGGATGAACAGACCCCGATAACCATTCTGTAGAGCCTTGAGGAGAAGGCCCGTAGCCAAGCCTGTCTTTCCGACGCCGGTGGGCCCGATGAAGACTATGTTCTCGGCTTTGGGGATGAAGTCGAGCTCGGCGAAGGTTCGCAATTGCTTGGCGGAAACGCCGGGCTGTTTTTTGAAGGGAAACGACTCCAAGGTCCAGGCCTCTGGGAGTCGAGCTCTGCGGAGTCGATAGTCGAGCGCCTTTTCCTGATTCCGATGCCACTGAGCCCTGAGCAGATGAGCGAGCCACTGGCCATAACCCGGCTGTTTTTGCTGTGCGCGTTTGAGCTCCTCGTCGAGGATCTCGGCGATTTTGTCGAGGCGGAGATTCCGCAGGAGCTGCAGAAGATCGTCATTCATGCTCGTGGTCCTGCGGTCGGACTACGATGAAGTCGGCGACGAGGGACCGAAGGATCATCTTCTCGAGCCGGTCGAGGTCGTACATTCCGTAAAGGGTGGCACTCTGAAGAGCTTGGAGGAAAGCCTCCTGGGGATAATCCCGAGAGAAACTTAACAATCGCCGGAGCAGTTGTGGAGTCCGTCCGCCGCCCCTTCGCTTCAACTCGCGAAGATAGTTCGCAACGGGCTCACCGAAACGGAGTAACTGCTGTTCTTCAACCAAGAGGCGTTTTGCCAAAGGGCCTTGTCCTCGCGGCGGTCGATGTTCTGGACGAGTGATTCGTTGCGGGGGGCCGCCTTGAGATTTTCGGTGGGAGGCTACGAGTCGGGGCCCATCGAAGATATCGATGCGGTCATAGGTTTCTCGCACTTCGAGCGGGCGTGCGATGAAAGTATAGGGTACGGAGTAACGGTGGTTATGGACGCAGACGTAGCCCTCGGTGTCGACGATGCGGTGGTGGAGCTGATAGACCTCAGGGACGTGAAGGGGAAGCGGTTTGAGTTGAGGACGTTCTCGAGCAAAGAGCTCTCGGGGTGAGGCCCCGAGATGTCGTCGAAACTTCGCATTCGAGCGGTCGCAAAACTCCCTGGCCTTTCGGTTGAGGTCGGCGAAGTCCTCGAAGCGCCGCCCGGCAAGAAAGTTGTTCTCGATATAGTTCATGGGACGCTCGACGCGGGCCGAACGGTTGGCATCACCGAGTTCGTGGGCTTGGAAACGAAACCCGAATCGCCGGGCGAAAGCCTCCATCTCCGGGACGGGGATCATGTCTTTTCCCGTTCCACGCAGGACGACGACGTGGGTGTTGTCGATCATGCAGCGTAGGCAAACTCCAGGAAAGTATTGAACGGCCTCGGTGAGGAACAGCTTGCAGTAGAAGCGATTGAAAGTGGGATAGTGCTGGAAGAAGAGCACGCGGGAGTAACACAAAACACCGGATGCGGTCTGAACCGAAGTGAGCTTCCCTCCGATGACGGCGCGGTGAGGCGAGGTATCGTGCTGCATCTCCTCACCTGGCTCGAAGTGATAGCTTCCTGAGGGCCGCTTGGCGCTCTTTCCGATTCCATGATGCCGACAGAATCGGGTCAGCGCCGGATACGACAGTTCGCTTCCCAACGCCAGGAGTTCTTCGTGGACCCGGACGAGATTGCCGCGGCAATCGGCATAGAGGGCGCGGATCTCCTCGAGGTAGGGCTCGGCCTTTTCGGAGCGCTCGATACGAGGTGGCTCGTCGATCCCGCTTTCGATGACCCGTCGCACCGCGGTGCGAGAGACCTGAAGGGCACGGGCGATCTTTCGGTGGGAGTGCCCCTTCTGGTGAAGTCTGAGAATGACGCCTCTAAGCGCTTGGTCCAGCATGGGCCCACTCCTCGCAACGCTGGTGCAGAGCCTGAAAGTCCATCTGGGCGGTTTGCCACAGCCGCTGGACACGCTCGGCTTCGAACGGCAAGAGTCGGTCCAACAAGCCGGATTGCGCTCGTTTCATGCATCGCCGGCAGACCACGCCCAGAAGTCTCAAGTCGTCGAGCAACTGCTCGGCGGGGGTGGTTTCCAGCGTTGGACCTGTGGCTTGCTGCTCCGCCTCGAGGAACAACCAGGGTTGCTCCAGGACCAGTTGACGAGCTTTCTCCTCGCCGCTCATGTAGGCGGTGTACAGTCGTTCCATCTGCCGGCTACTCACCCGGCGAGGCTCCGTCGCCGAAAGCAAACGCAGACAATCGGCCCGGTTGGCGCG
>JBOGJF010000181.1:0-3005 GCA_050747785.1 Vicinamibacteria bacterium | reverse complement strand
GCTCGAGCCCCACCAGTACCTTCTCCAAAGAGTGCTGCTCTTGAGAGACGTCTGCCAGCGCCGCCTCACGCCGAGCGAGCTCGGTCTGGACCTCCCGTTGGCGAGCGTCCTGACGTTCCAGCTCCTGGGCGTTCTCGGAGAGCGTCTCTCGAAGCTCGCGGATCTCGCGTCGACTGCTCAGCAGACCTTCGCTCGGTCCCCCCAGACCGGCGCAGAGGATTCCGGGCGGTGCCAGCACCTCCCCGCCACGCAGGCTCACGTAGGGGATGCCGGGTTGCAGATGGAACGCGGCGAGGGCGGATTCGACGTCTTCCACGACGACCGCGTCGGGCAGCAGCCTGGCGAAAAGGTCCGACTTGCCGTTCGACCATCGAACGGCCTCGCTGAGGAGCCCCACCACACCCTTGACCGCCTGTTGTCGCAGGAGGTCGAGGGTTTCCCGAACGTCGGACGCTTTCGTCTTGCCCGCCAGGGACTCGATCACGAAGTCGCACCGGCCGGCATTTTCTTTTTCCAACCATCGATGGGCGGCCAGGGCGTCTTCTTCGTTCTCCACCAAGATGCGTTGCAACGACTCGCCGTAGAAACGCTCCGCGGCGCGTTCGAAATCAGGTTGTACTTCCATCGCATCGGCGATCACGCCGCCGAGCCGGACCCCGAGCTCCTTCCCCGCTGTGAGCAAGGCGCGGGCGCCCGCTCCAAAATGTGCCCTCGCGCTCACCAACTCCTCGAGCGAGGCCAGCCTGCCCGAGAGCGAGGAAGCTTCCTCCCGCCTTCGGAAGACGTCACGCTCCACTTGCTCGCGCTCGAGCCGCAGCTCGGTGAGTTCGCGCTCCATCGTTTCGCGGGCCGCCGCCAACCGCGTGGCCTCGGCCCGCCGGTCCGACTGCTCTTGCTGAAGGGTCTGGCGATCGTTCGAGAGCCGTTCTCTCTCCGCCTCGAGCTCTCGTCTCTCTCCCTGGAGCTTCAAGGACTCCGACGAGACCTTTTCGACGTTGGCCAGCACGCCTTGAAGAAAATTGTTGAGCGTTGCGATCTTGCTGATGCGGTTCACGACCTCGGCTCGGTTTTCCTCGATCTGTCTCTCGACCTCCGCCAGCAATACCGACGCGCGGGTCAAATCTTCGCGACTCCGAGCGGCATGCCCCTCGAGTGCCGACAAATTCTCCACCGCCTCCGCGGCTTCGCCCTTCCGAAGCTCGAGCTGACGCGAAGCAGGCTCCAAACGCTTTTCCAGATCGCCAAGAGATCGTTCCAGTTGACTCTGGCGGTTGTCGAAATCCTTGAGCTGCTGCCGATCGCGAACCGTTTGATGGTCCAATCGCTCGATGGTGATCTCCAACCCGTGCAGCCGCTCTCTGGTGTCCTCCAGACCGGAGTCCTTTTGGACCTGTTCCAGCCGCAGTCGTTCCAGATAGTTCTCCGCGGTCACCAAGCTGGTCGAGCGCCGGAGCTCTTCGTCCGTCAACACCTTGAGCTCGCGGCGGAGTCGATCGAGCTCGCCTTCGATCTCATGACTCCTCTTGACTCCGGCGATCTTCTCCAGGTGGGTGATCGAGGACCGGAGCCTCTTGTAGCGCCGCGCCTTGCCGGCCTGACGCTTGAGGGAGCTCATCTGCCGCTCGACCTCGTAGACGATGTCGTTAACCCGGAGAAGATTCTGTTGCGCCGCCTGCAGCTTCAGCTCCGCGGATCGTCGGCGTGCCTTGTACTTCGTGATCCCGGCCGCCTCTTCGATCACACCCCGCCGGTCCGACGGCTTGCTCGACAGAATGAGCCCGATCTTCCCCTGCTCCATGATCGAATAGGCCTTGTTCCCCATTCCGGTATCCATGAAGAGCTCGACGATGTCCCGGAGGCGACATGGTTTACCGTCTAGCAGGTACTCGCTCTCGCCGGAGCGATAAAGTCGCCGCGTAACGACCGCCTCGCGGAGGCCTCGATCCGGGCTGCCGTTGATGTTGGAAAGACGCAGATTGACCTCGGCGAAGCTAACCGGCGCACGGCGCTCGCTGCCGTTGAAGATGAGGTCCTCCATCTTCTGGCCTCTGAGGCTCTTGGCGCTCTGTTCCCCGAGGGCCCACTCGATGGCGTCCGAGATGTTGCTCTTGCCGCACCCGTTGGGGCCGACGATGGCAGTAACTCCCTCGTGGAACGAGAGTTCGGTGCGCTCACCGAAGCTCTTGAACCCAATGATGTCGACGCGGTCTAGTCTCATTCCGATGTTGCGAGACACGGAGTGTAGCACAGCTAGAGAATCGGGTTCAATGCGGAAGGCGCTAGATGTGGTGCCCCAAAGCTCTTACCCCACAACATTTGCGCAGGCCGGGCGGCGGCGGCCCCGACAGGGCGGGCTTGGCCCTGCCGGGAGCTTATGCTAACGTGGGCTGCTCGCGAGAGAGGGCTTACTTCGACGTCGTCACCGCCTCATGCTGCGCATACTCGACCGATACACCCTGCGCGAGATCGTTCCGACATTCTCCCTCGGTCTCGGCGTATTCACGTTCGTTTTCCTCCTAAACGAGATCCTACGCTACGCGCAGATTCTCGTGACGCAAGGTGCCAGCCTTCGTCACGTCCTCGCCATCCTCGCCAACCTGCTGCCCAGCGTTCTCTGCCTGACCGTGCCCATGGGCGTGCTCTTGGGAATCCTCATCGCGCTCGGTCGGCTGGCGGCAGACAGTGAGATCACCGCGCTGCGCGCGAGCGGCGTCAGTCTCTATGGCCTGCTCCGTCCCATCCTGGTCGCCGCCTTCGTCGCGTGGGCGGCAACGTCCTACTTGATCATCAAGGTCCTTCCCGATTCGAATCAGGCCGTCAGGACGCTCGTCTTTCAGGTGATCGCCTCCAACGCGCGGACCGACATCCGCCCCCGCGTCTTCTATGACACACTCTTCCCAAACTTCATGTTCCTCGTCATGGATACACCCTCGGGAACCAGGGACTGGAGCGACATCTTTCTCGCCGACGTAAGCTCGCCGACGGCGCCCCGGATCACTCTGGCC
>JBOGJF010000180.1:0-10429 GCA_050747785.1 Vicinamibacteria bacterium | reverse complement strand
GAACAAATCCGGCCGTCCATCGCCGTTTACGTCTCCTACGTCAATCCCCATGCCAGCTTGCGCGATACCGTCCTGCGACAGCCCGGCACCCGATAGGAGCGAGGCATCCTGGAACCGTCCATCACCCAGGTTGTCGAAGAGCAGGTTTCCCGTGGTGTCCGTCGCCACATAGAGATCCTGATCTCCATCCATGTCCAAGTCCGAGAACACCACTCCCAGCTGATACGTCTGCCGGTTCGCAACCCCGGCCTTTTCCGTCCAATCCTCGAACGTCCCGTCCCCCGAATTGTGATAGAGAACGCCGGATACGAATCCGAACCCCTGTGGCCCACATTGGACTTGCAGACCCTTCCACTCGCAGAATCGGCGCGGGATGGCTCGATCCAAGAACTCACGATCGAAGTCCAAGTAGTTGCAAACGTACAGATCCAAGAAACCATCGGAATCAATATCCCCGAATGCAGCGCTGGTACTCCAACGTGAATCTTCGACTCCAGCTCGCGTTTCGGAGAAAGTACCGTCCCCGTTGTTCCGATAGAGGACGTTGGGACCGTAATTGGTGACATAGATGTCGACGTCTCCATCATTGTCGACGTCGCCAGCCGCAACCCCCTGGCCGAAACCCCGATCTCCTACTCCGGCTTGCTCGGTGACGTCCGAGAACTTCCAACCACCCTCGTTTCTGAAAAGACGATTGGGCTCGCCGGGCTCCCCATTCGCCATCCTCTCCAGCGTGGAGGCATTCACTAGGTAGATATCGAGGTCCTCGTCTCCGTCGTAGTCAAGGAGCGCCACACCGGAGCCCATGGTCTCTACGATGTATTCTTTTTTCGGTGTGCCCGCGAGATGGGTGAAGTCCAGAGAAGGCCCCGCCTCAAACCGACTCGCCTGGGGTGTGGTGGCCAGGCCGATGAGCGACGCGAGAAGAAAAGAGTGTCTCAAAGAGTAGATTGGGTCGCCAGGAGCTCGAGACATCTCCGGCTCGTTGGCCCTTCAGGGATGGATGTTACCGGCAATTTGCTCACGGTACCGTTTCATGGCCTGTTCACTCTTTTCGGCCTCCCCCAGCTTCGCATATGCCGCGGCGAGATTCAGGCTGTAAGTGGGGCTTTCGGGATCGAGACCCGCGGCGGTCTCCAAGGCGGCGACCGCTGCTCGTTCGTCCCCAGCTTCTCCGAGAATGACTCCCAGGGCGTTGTGAAGGAGGCTATTGTGCGGGGCAAGCGTCACCGCCCGTCGCACCGCCTCGACCGCTCCAGCCAAATCCCCCTTTTCTCTCAGGAAGAGGGCCAGCAGATAAGGATACTCCGCCGCTCCGGGGGCGAGCTCCATGGCCCTTCGGATATAGGCGATGGCCACATCCACTTGCCCCAATGAGCGGTAGGTCTTGGCAAGATAGGAGTAACCCTGGTGACTCGTCGGATCGAGCTCGGTCATCTCCAGAAAAGCCTCGACCGCCTCCTCCAAACGGTTCTCCTCGAGGAACTGCCGACCACTTCCCAAAGCGGCGATGGCCCGCCGAAGCTGCGCATCCTTCTGCGCTTGCTCGTCTCGCTGGGTCTTGAAACGGTTGAGATAGGCTTGCGCCTCCTCAGTGCGCCCTTCCCGGCTCAAGAGATTGCCCAACGCGTAGGTGGCCTGCGAGAGGTCGGGCGCCAGCTCGAGGGCTTTCTCAAAGGCCGCTAGCGCTTCCTCGGGGCGGTCGAGCTTGACCAACAAGGCTCCATACTCGTAATGGGTTAGCGCGTAGCTGGGATCGAGCGCCAGCGACTTCTGGTAGCTCGCGAGAGCCAACTCCATCGTCTCCGGATCCTGCGCCTCCAGATGCGCCCTCTGAGCCCAAGCGCGGGCATGGTCGGGCTCGCGTTCGATGACGCGGTTGAAAAACTCCAAGGCTTCTTCCCTTTTTTTCTGCCCGGTTAGGACTCCCCCCAGATAGTAGAGAGCTTCAGTATCCTCGGGGTGAATCTCCAGGTATGAGCGCAGAGCTTCCGTCGACTTCTCGAACTGCTCGGTCGACAGATAGAGATCGGCCAGCGACAGGTAGGCTTCACTCGATCCAGGATCCAGACGGATCGTGTTTTGGAAGGACCGCTCCGCTTCGGCCAGATTTCCTAGGCCGAGAAAAATCTCACCCTGAAGAAGCGGATAGAGCGCCTCCTCGGGATCCAAAGTGAGTGCCCGGCTGACCGACGCCAGAGCGTCGTTGAGCAAACCTCGTTGGAATAGCGTCCAGGCCAGGCTGTAATGGACCCGCGGATGCTCCGGCCTCAAGACCGCCGCTTCCTGAAAGGCGGCGCTAGCGTCCTCGAGTCGCCCCTCCCGCTCCGCGATGACGGCGCGCGTTATGACGTCCTCGAAGATCGGCCCCTGCTCTGCCTGGACGGACGGTACCGCCAAGAATGGAAGGGAGAACAGAAACGCTAAGCCATGCATGAAAAGAAAAAATGCCGAGGCCTTTCGAAGCCCCGGCATACATTGTAGCAGTTTTCTCTATGCGCTTAGTTTCCGCCGAACCTCCACTTGACGCCGATCTGGGCTTCTCGGGAAACTCCATCGAACCGATCACAGTTGGTCGTATTCGCGTCGCTGCCGCACAGCCCGTAGATCGGCGAGCCGAACGCGAAGGTAGTGGTTCTGAAATTTTCGTTGTTGAACAAGTTGAAGACCTCAAACAAGAGGTCGAGATCGCCCCCCCTGCCAAGATTGGCGGTCCACATCAAGCGCATGTCGGCGTTGAAGAAGCTCGGCTGACGCTCCGGAAACCTCACCACGATGTTCCCGCTGGCATCGACCGGCCGGTCGAACGCATTCCCGTCACCGTTCACGTCGACGTCGTTGAACGCCGGGATCGGGAGACCCGAACGCCACGTCCCCAGGCCACTGAGCGTGAAACCGGCCCCAAGGTGCGTCGTCCCCTGGAACACGAAGCGGTGCGTGATGTCACGCTCATCGATCCCGAAGTCGCTCTCCAGATCGAACGCGCTGGACGGGCCCATGGTGAAACCGATATCGCGTTCGGGGTCGGCATTCGACTCGTCGCGGGACCACGTGTAGTGAGCCAGAAATTGTGTCCGCTCGGTGAATCCTTTCTTCAGAACCACGCTCACCGCCTTGTAGCGCGCCCGGCCCAGGCTCGAGAGCATGTCGGCCTGGAAGACGGTGCTGGACGGCCTGCCACGGGTGAAAACATCGACGCCAGTCGGCCGCCCGAATTGGTCCGTTCCCGAGGGCGCGAACGTGTTCTGATCGAAGGTGGTGTTGAATCCGCCGACCCGCGCCTGCTCGGTCCGGGAGTAGATGAAATCCACTCCCACGGAAAGATTGCGAGCAATCTCACGCTCCACCCCCAGGTTCATGTTGAAGACCCGAAGGTTTTGGAACTCCTCGCCGACGAAGTTGACCGACGATACCAGGCCGGGGGTGACCGGTACGACGCTCGGCGGAGTATCCGGAAAGTCTGCACCCGGCGGCAACGCGCCAAAGAAGAAACTGGTGCTGTCCCGGAAGCCGGAGCCACCGGTTGGCATGAAGATGGTCGCGGTCCGGCCGAAGTAGAGCCCCGCCGCTCCACGAACCACCGTTCTGCCGTCGCTTCCGGGATCCCAGGAGACGCCGAACCGAGGTCCAAAGTTATTGGTGTCGTCGGCGATGGTTTGGGGAATCGGCCTCAGATCCGTTCCCGGTGCTTGGCGGACACTCCCGATCGTGCCATCCGGGTTGCCGATAGGAAGCTTCGGATCGCCGTTGTATTGGGCTTCGTAGCGCAATCCGTAGTTGACGGTTAGGTTCGGCTTCGGCTGCCACTTGTCCTGAATGAACAGGCCCAGCTCGTGAGTCCAGTAGTTGTCGGTCGTGGCGTTGTCCTCGTTGAAGGGCTCGAAAAACTGTCTAAAGATGAACGCAAAAGGCTGCCCAGCCTGGAAGTCCTCGAGCGTGCCGAACCAATAACTACCCCGCGACCATCCGACGAAGGCGTTGTTCGTGAGCTCGGTGGAGTTCCAATCGACGCCGAACTTCACGTCGTGGTTACCGAACAGGTAGCTGAAGCTGTCGGTGAGCTGGATCCGATTGTTGTCGCCTTTGATGGGCAAGAAGAACTCCCGCCCGAAGCAGCCCCCTTGCGGAAACGAGAAGCCGCAGACGTCACCTATTTGAACTTCCGGCGTGTCCGCCTTGGCATCCCGAGGCCTGATCTCGTGAATGTAGTGAAACTTGAACTCGTTGAACGCGCTGTTACCGATGACGCTAGTCAAGCTGGCGACGACCGAGGTCGCGGTGTTGTTGAAGTCCTCGAAGTTCTCCGCCGCACCGCCTACAATCGACTGCCCCCGCCCGCCGGTAAAGTTGATGCTGTCGTTCTCGCTTCGATTGAAGCGCACGGTCAACCGACTGCCCGAGGTGACGTCGACGTCCAGCTTGGCGAAAAACGTCAACAGATCTTGTGTCTCTGGGTTCGGCCCTTCAAGAGCCCCGAAGTCTGAGATCCCGAATTCCGGAATGGCGATGCCATCGACGTTTCGTGCGAACCGCGTGATCACGGTGTCATCTCTATTCTGCGCGTCGAAGGCAACGAAGAAGAAGGCCTTGTCCTGGCTGATGGGTCCACCGAGACTGGCGCCGAACTGTTGCTGATCGAACTCGTCCGACGGATTACCAAAGGGGTCGTCGGCCTTCAGTCCCGAATCACGGAAGAAGGAAAACGCGCTCCCCCGGAGATCGTTGCTCCCCGACTTGGTCACCACGTTCACCACGCCCCCCGTGGAGCGGCCGAACTCGGCGTTGAACCCGTTGGTTAAGACCCGGAACTCTTGGACCGCTTCTTGGGAAATCGCGAAGTTCTTGGTCTCGAGCGAGCCCGTGTACTCGGCGAAGAAAGGGTTAGTCATGTCCGCCCCGTCGACGCTCAGCATCGAATAGTCCCCCTGCTGGCCGCCGAATCGAAGGGGTGAACGTAGACCCGGTGTCTGCTGGACGCCAGGCGAGAGCAAAGCGAAGTCACGGAAGTCGCGCCCGTTGATGGGAAGAGTCGCAATCGCTTCCTGGTTCAGAGTGGTTGAGGTGACGCCCTGCGAAGTCTCCACGATCGGTGTTTCCGCGGTCACGGTGATGGCTTCCGTCACGCTCGCCAGGGGTAGCGTGAGGTCGATGACGGGGGCCGATCCAACCGTGACGACGACCCCCTCCCGGGTCAGCGTCGCGAACCCGGCAAGAGCCGCCTGGATGCGGTACGGCCCCACCGGGAGCAAAGGTGCCCGATATTGACCGGACGCGTTGGTCACGACGACACGGGTCAAGCCGGTCTCCAAATGGGTGACGGTGACGGTGACACCGGGAAGGGCGGCACCCGTCTCGTCCTTAGCCGTTCCGGTAATCTCGCCTCTATCGAGGACCTGGGCAAACGCTGTCGTACCCAGGAGTAGAACGAACAGGGCTATAACGAATTTACGGTAAGAGCTCTTTTTATCCATCTCCCCTCCGCCGGCCGGGCAGTCTTGGCCTACACATCCGGCCCCTAGAACCGACTGTTGTGGGACGCATGAACCGCGGAATTCTATCCGCGCCCGGTCCTGGCTGTCAATCGCAATTCACGTTGTCCTAACAATACCCGTGCCTTAGACTACCCCCATGGCGCGCCCCACCGCCTTGCGTTCGGCGACGCATCGCTTGCAACTCCCTCTTCTGATCGGCGCGGTGCTTCTATTCACTTCGTCGATAGGCACCTCGCCGCAAGCTCCGGAGCCCCTCAAAGTGATCCTCGACACCGATCTGGGCTTCGCCAGCGACGATGCGATGGCCCTTCTCATCCTGCTCCAGTCCGACAAGGTCGACCTACTCGGTGTCACGGTGGTGACAGGAAACGACTGGCTGGATCAGGAGGTTGCCAACACGTTGCGCCTTCTGGAGATAGCGGGTCGTCCGGACGTCCCGGTGTACGCTGGCTCCGAGAGGCCCCTCATCAACAGCCGGGAAGAGATGGTTAGACGAGAGGCGCTCTTCGGTGAAACGAGCGACGGCAGCTACCGAGGTGCTTGGCGGGAAGGCGGGCCCGGCCCCCGCGAGGTCCGCCCTCCCGATGGTCGATTCGCAACCCATCGACCCGAGCCCGACTCGGCGGCCAACTTCATCATCGCGACCGTCCGCCGTTTCCCCGGCGAGGTCGTGCTCGCCGCGATTGGGCCGCTCACCAATGTCGCCCTGGCGTTGGCAAAGGATCCGGAGATTGCGAGCTTGGCGCGGGAGATCGTCATCATGGGAGGCGGTATCGAGTCACGGCCCGAGTTCAACTTCTGGATGGATCCGGAAGCGGCTGGGATGGTGCTTCGCGCGCCCTGGCGGAGCCTCACGCTCACGCCCCTCGATATTTGTGAGCAGGCACCCTTCACTCGAGGGGTCGCCACCGCCGCCGCGGAAGGCGACTCCCCCATCGCCCGATACTTCACCGGGACGTTCTTGGAGCGGGCGGAGCATCCCGTCTCCCCGCTGATGTACGATCAGATCGCGGTCCTGTCCTTGCTCGAACCGAGCGTCATCACTCGGGTCGAGGAAATGTGGCTCGACGTGGAGATCGATCACGGCGCGTCCTACGGCGCCATGCTTTTCTGGGATCAGGAGCGGAAACCGCCCGCTCATGTGCGTGCCGGCCGAGTGCAGATCGATCTCGATTACGCCCGCTTCGTCGAGGCTTTCCTCGAGCTGATGCGGCGACCCGTTCGCTCCCCCGACGCTCGATAACTTGCGCGGGTGTGCTAGAGTGCTCCCGTCATTCGCCGGGTGTCGCTGCCCATCCGTTCACCCCCCTGGGCGAGAAAGGGGAAAGACGTGTTCATACCCGAATCCTACGGACTTGCCCTCCTCTTGATGATCATCTGCGCGATCTGCTGGGGCTCGTGGGCCAACACTTATAAGCTCACTAAGGACGTCCGCTTCGAGCTCTTCTACTGGGATTACGCCATCGGTATCTTCATCATGTCGCTTCTTCTGGCGTTCACGTTGGGGAGCTGGAGTGGAGGCGAGCAGGCCTTCATCCCGAACCTCACCCAGGCAACGGGACCACGCCTCGGCCTCGCCATGCTGGGGGGGGCGGTCTTCAACCTGGCCAATATTCTTCTCGTCGCCGCCATCGCCATCGCCGGGCTCGCCGTCGCCTTTCCGGTCGCCATCGGGACCGCCCTCGTGCTGGGCACCCTGTTGACGTACCTGGTGCAGAGGACCGGAAACCCGGCAATGCTTTTCGCTGGCGTTGCACTGGCGCTGGTGGCGATCATCGCCGACGCACTGGCTTACAAGGAGCTCGGCGGAGGCAAGCTAAAGGTAACCAAGAAGGGACTCTGGATCTGTATCGTGAGCGGTCTTCTCATGGGAAGCTGGTCGCCGTTCACGGCAGCCTCCATGGCGGAGGGTGTGGGCCAGCTCACACCCTACACGAGCACGGTCTTCTTCACGCTCGCAGCTCTCATCTCGACCTTCTTCTTCAACATCTATTTCATGGAAAAACCTCTAGTGGGAAAGCCCGTCTCTCTTGCCGGTTACACTCAGGGCGAGCCTAGCTGGCACGTGCTGGGGCTTCTGGGCGGCTTCGTCTGGAGCATCGGCACCGCGTTCAACCTCATCGCCGGACGCTCGGCTGGTTTCGCAATTTCGTATGCGATCGGGCAGAGCGCCCCGATGGTCGCCGCCCTCTGGGGCGTGTTCGTATGGAAAGAGTTCGCGGGAGCGAACGCCAAGGCAAAGGGCTACCTGGCACTCATGTTTCTATTCTATGCGGGAGCGATCGCCGTCATCGCCAATGCGTTTTAATAAGAGCCACTGCTGATGAAGCGACCCATCGTGACCGTTCTCGCCCTGGCTCTTGCCGCGCTCATCGCCTCCCACGTCCGAGCGCAGCCAGCGCCCGCTCCGATCACCGATCGCTCCAACCCCACGCCCGAGAGCCCGAGACGCATCATCCTAGACGTCGATCCAGGCATCGACGATGCTATGGCGGTGCTGCTCGCCACCCAATCGCCCGAGCTTCGGATCGAAGCCATCACGGTCGTATCCGGTAACGTCATCGTCGATAAGGGCGCGGAGAACGCTCTCAAGCTGGTGGAGCTGGCCGGTCGAGCGGATATCATCGTTGCCAAGGGGGCGAAGTATCCCCTGCAGCGGAAGCTCATCACCGCGGAGTCGATTCATGGTCAGAACGGCCTCGGGAACGTCGAGCTCCCCTCCCCGCGCAAGGCGCTCGATCCGCGTCATGCGGCCGACGTGATCATCGACATCGTCCACGCCAACCCGGGGCAGATCACGCTGGTTCCGGTCGGCCCACTGACCAACATCGCCCTCGCTTTCCTCGAGGATCCCACTATCAGGGAGAAGATTCCCGAGATCATCCTGATGGGGGGCTCCATTGTGGGCGGCAACGCGAGCCCGGCCGCCGAGGCCAACATCTATAATGACCCGGAAGCGGCCAAGGTCGTCTTCAACTCCGGTATTCCCATCACCATGGTAGACCTGGGAGCCACGTCGCAGGCAAGACTCGAGCGCGTGCATCTTCCTGCGCTCGCTGAATCCGCCTCCCCCATCGGTCGATTCGTTGCCGAGATGGCCGACTTCTACATCGGCTTCGGCGAGCGACTGGGCTTCAGCGGAGCCGATCTGCACGATCCCCTTGCGGTCGGAATGGCCTTCGACAAGACCTTCGCCAGTGAGCTGCGGCCGATGCACGTCGACGTCGAGACCAAGGGCGTGTTGACCTACGGCGAGACCGTTGCCAACCGCTATCTCCTCCTGGAAGGCATCGAGGACAAGGGCGACCACTACGAGATCACCCACTTCCCTTCGGTCGAGCCCAATGCGGAGGTACCTCTGATCGTGGAAGGTGACCGCTTCGTGGACACGTTCCTAAAGCGCTTGTCCGCGCCGGTGAGAAAGCCCTAGTCATGTTTCGCGCCTCCTTTCTCCTGCTCCTCACGTTCACCGGGTCGGCCCTCGCACAAGAGCGCATCAAGGTATTCATCGACCAGGACACGTCGGGACCGGGCGGCACGGACGTCGTCTCCATCGCCATGCTGCTCATGGCTCCCAACATCGACGTCGTAGGCATCGGCGTCGTCGGTGGCGACGCCTGGTTGGACCAGGCCCTATACCACACGCTCAAGATCGTCGAGGTTTCCGGCCGACCCGACGTTCCGGTCGCGGCCGGCTCGGAAGACCCGCTATTGAACAACCGCGGCGCGATGGAGCGGCGCGAGGCGCTCTGGGGTCCAAAGGAAGGCGACGGCTGGCATGGAGCGTGGGGGCCGGAGGTGCTTCCCAAAGGCACGATCCCTCCCGCTCCCGGCGGACCACCGACCATTCAGCCCGTCGACAAGCATGCCGCCGAGCTTCTCATCGAGATGGCGCGTCGCTACCCGGGTGAGTTGGTCCTCTACACCGCTGGCCCTCTCACCAATATCGCCCTGGCAATTCGGCTCGCACCGGACATCGTCGGCAAAATCCGGGCCGTCCACACGATGGGCGGGGCAATCCACCTGAACCAAATGTTCAACTTCTGGTGGGATGCCGAGGCCGCCGCGATGCACCTGCGCACTCCGTGGCGCGAGACGGAGCTGACACCCATCGATGTCTGTCACAAGACCCAGATGACTCGAGCGCTCATCGAGCGCATCGCTTCCGCGGATACTCCCCTCGCCAACTACATGAAGGAATCCTATTTGGGTGCGAACGTGGATCCAGGGATCTTCACTTATATGTGGGATGAGCTGGCCGCCGCGGCAATCATCGATCCTGGGGTCATCACCGCCAGAGACGAGCTCTACCTCGATGTTCAATTCGGCTGGGGTGCTCATTACGGAAGGACCGTATGGTGGAGTGGAGAGAATCGCCCCTGGTGGGCGGAGCGGCCGTGGAAGGTGCAGACCGACATCGATCGCGAACGCTTCGAGAACCTGTTCGTGGAGCTCATGCGCCGCCCGGTGGCGCAGTCGAATTAGCGAGCGGAGCGAGCCCGGCCGGGAGGAATTGAGCCGGTGTGATATGGCGCTCAAGGGAATTATCCCGGGTGGGAGTAGCTTCGAAGTGATGCCGGGACATCTCATTCCTTCGAAGGAGCCCGATGCGGACGATTCGGCCGTGGTCTTGGGCCGAGCAACAGCCTTGAGCCCATACGCAGTCGCGCGGCGACGGAGCATCAGGCCTGGGGCGGTTCGCTGGACGGCCGCCAAATTGTGTGGTTGCCAACTGGGGAGCCAGGCGGGCTCGCAATCGCCTGATGGCCGCCAAAAGCGCATCCGTAGTCGCTGTTGGCCGTCAAACTAGGTGGTTGCTTTGAGGGGAGCTCGCCAGACGGCGGTGGGACCCCACGCGCATGGTTTTTCGGCCCGGAGGACCGCCGGCCGGGAGGAATTGCTCATGGAATGCGAGGCAAGGGAATTATCCCGGGTGG
>JBOGJF010000179.1:0-3970 GCA_050747785.1 Vicinamibacteria bacterium | reverse complement strand
TCTCGCCGAACGATCGACTAACGTTGCCGTGCGAGGAGGTTCTCTTCCAGGCGATCTCGGTCCGAAGACCCGATGGCCCGAATATCTCGTCGAGGATTGGCCGAACGTAGTTGCCAATGTCCGGTTCGATGTGCACATACATGCTTCCGTCTTCTGTGAGAAGCTCGTGGAGCAGGACCGCCGCCTCATAGAACCACTTCAGATACTTGTCGAGGGGCTGGACGTCCTGATCTCGTTCTTATGGCTGGCTTCGGCCCCTAGCGATAGCGTGTTCTCTTGTAGCGGCCCACTATATCTGCTATAGTTGGCTACTTCGAAGTCCTCTCGATCGGGCGGACTTCAGCCATGGTTCGATGCGGGCCAATGCCCGCTCAGAGCGTCGGTGAGACAGAGCATCCCGCAGAGCGAGACGAAGATTCTCTTCGCGCAGTCGGGCGGCGTCTGCGCATTCCCTCAGTGCGGACGTTCGCTCGTGGAACCTGGATCATCCGTCGACGGCGCCCTCGTCGTTGGAGAGATCGCGCACATCGTCGCTGAGAGCCGGCAAGGACCGCGCGGTCGCGAATCGCTCACCGAAGCTGACCGCAACAAGCACACCAATCTGATCCTCGTCTGCCCCGAGCACCACAAGGTCGTCGACTCCCGACCTGAGACGTACAGCGTGGCGGTCCTCCGGCAGATGAAGCTCGATCACGAATCACGCGTGCGGAAGGCGATGAGTGCCCCGACCCCCCGACCCTCTGCCTCTCCCAGGACCGAGACAATCTACAGCACGGTCCTGCCGGTCACGCACCTCCCCGATGCCGTCTTCTTCGCCTTGTGCACCGTCGAGGACGCGACCGAAGATCAGTTAAAGAAGCTCATCACATATCCGGACTCGTACAACGAGCTCGTCCCGTTCCTTCTGCGCGAGAACAAGATCTTCGCCTTCCAGGATCTCCGTCTCGCGAAGCATCCCTTCTCCTCCGTCACCGACAGCGCAACCGTCGGGATGCTGCGCTCACGGGACCTCTGGCGCAATGCCGAAGGAAAACGCCGCTACATCACCCTCCTCAACCGCTCCCTCTATAAGTACACGGCCCGCGTGGCTGTGAGATACGATCCCGCGCACTACCGCTTCTACTTCCCGCCGAAGACGCTCGGCAGCCCGCGTACGGTGCGCTACCGCTCGCTTGCAGGCCGGTGGAGCAGCCGGAAAGTTGTCTGGCAACCCGTAAAGAAGTCGACGGGCGAGACGCGAAACTACTGGTGGCACTTGGCCGCCGGATTGACGTTCCACCAGATGGCTGACATGCAGTGGTGTTTGAGCATCAGGCCCGAGCGCCACCTCACGACCGACGGCGAGACGCCGCTCCCCTCGGAGATGATTGGCCGGCGCGTCACGCGCCTCAAGGCCCGGATGTACAACGATCTTTACTTGGGAGAAGTGAACTTCTGGCGCGACTACCTCTCGAAGGGCGCCCCGCGGATCACCCTGAATTTCGGCAACCAGTCCGGTGTCATCGAGGCTGCCTTCATACGGGTCGGCATGAAGTGGCCTGGTATTCCTGGCGATGAGAAGACGGTGGGCGGGCCCACTCAGGACGATCTCTTCACCCTATTCGACCTCACGGAGACGGTCGAAGGCGAAGAGATCGAGTGGACCGATGAAGACAATGAGGAGCTCGAAGAGGACCCCGAGATCGATGGCGACTAAACTCGCCGCCCTCAAGCTCGCGTCTCCCTATACGGCAACGGAGTGGCTTGACGAGCCGGATCTCCTCTTTGCCGGCGCCGCGAAACATTTCGATCCGAAGGTCGGCATACCGCTCTATGGGCCGCGTTCGTTCGGCGAGCCACGGCACAAGCAGGAAGTCCACGTCGGCTTCATCGGAACCAGCGAAGCCGTTGAACATGCGCGGACCTTTTATGAAATGTGCGCCGCCGGCATCGCCGGCGCCGGCGAGGACGCCCCCTTTCCGGGTTGTAAAGAGGATCGTGGCTACCGCTCTGAGCTTCGGCTGGACGACCGGATCGTTGAACTCATCACGCGGCAGGAGAGCAACGAACTTCTCGGGATTAGAAGGAGCCGCGAGCGCTTCGAGGCTATCCTCTCGCTCCTTCACACGAAGATGCGCCTTCTTACTCAGCGGGATCACCCCCTCGATTACGTCTCCGTTGTCCTTCCGGAGGATCTCTACCGAAAGTGCCGCGTCGCGAACTACAAGGAACCATGGGTGGGGCTCGTCCATCGCGATCTTCGAAGGGCCTTCAAGGCGCTGGCGATGCAGTTCCATCCGCCGACTCAGCTGCTCCTCGAAACAACGACCGGGCTCGCGCCGTCTACTCGGCGGAAGCTCGACCACCCATCACGAATCGCCTGGAACCTTTTCACCGCGCTTTACTTCAAGGTTGACGGCTTGCCCTGGAGTCCGGTTGGTCTCGCCCCCGGAAGCTGCTTCATCGGCATCAGCTTCTTCCGTCCACTTGGAGAAACCTCGACACTTCGCACGAGCGTTGTCCAGGCGTTTGACGAAGACGGAGAGGGCTTGGTCCTCCGGGGTCACAAGTTCAACTGGGACGACTCGCAGGGAAAGTCGCCCCATCTTTCGGAAGAGATGGCGGGGACGTTGATCGATATGGTGCTTGAGCGCTACAAGCAGGAGCGCAAGCAGCTGCCCCAGCGTGTGATCGTTCAGAAGACGTCGCGGTTTGAGCCGGCCGAGCGCTCAGGCTTTGAACAGGCTCTGAAGAGGGTAAGCCAATACGATCTTCTCTCCCTCTGCCCGGAAAACTCGATCCGTCTCGTGAGAGCGGGGCGCTATCCGCCGCTTCGCGGGGCGGCATTCCGGATCGGGGATGCCTGGTACCTCTACACGAGCGGCTATCTCGCAAGCCTCGGCGGCTACCCGCATGGCCATGTCCCATCGCCGCTCCAGATCACGGACCACGTCGGCGACACGGCGCCAACCCAACTGCTGCGCGAGATTCTTGTGCTCACGAAGATGAACCTGAACTCAGCGAACATGTCCGGGCTCATGCCGATCACTCTTCGGTTCTCGAGGCTCGTAGGAGACATCTTGCGCGAGGTGCCGGAGAGCCAGACACCGCAGCCGAAGTACAAGTACTACATGTAACGAGCAGACTGCGATGGAGGGTGATTTGGCTCTCCCGCGCGGCCCAGTCCTCTGTTCTAGGAGGTCAGGAGCCGCGACCGGAGGAGATCATACTCCGCAGCTTCGGGGGTCACCCACCGCTCGAAGACCGCGCCGCAGGAGCAGGCGACCCAGAGGAGATATCCAGTTGGAGCCGGCACGGTTGCATCGCCCGTCAACGTGCCGCACGGTCGATGAGCGGCGGCGAAGCGCTCAAGGTCGTC
The DNA here is from genome assembly GCA_050747785.1 of Vicinamibacteria bacterium. Taxonomy (GTDB): domain Bacteria; phylum Acidobacteriota; class Vicinamibacteria; order Marinacidobacterales; family DATDRI01; genus CBDANW01. The sequence goes on along the minus strand of JBOGJF010000179.1, from coordinate 612 downwards.
TATGAGACACATGGTCGGAGGCTAGAAGCCCGGGCCACCTGGCGCAATGTCCAAAGTTCGATACACGAAGAAGAAATGGCACGGTGAGGTCACGGGAATCAGATCGGGCCGCCCGCACCTGCTCACCGAGATGGCGACAGCGGCCTTCTTCGCGTAGCATTCAAACGCTCCCGAACTGGTACCTGGGAGAGCTGCCGATGCCACTCGTGGACAGCGATGATGATTCTTGGGAGGCGTTCCAGGACGCCGGCCGCGCCTGCGTGACGTGCGCTGCGCTGGAAGGCATGCTCTTCACCCCGTTCGCGTGCGACTTCCCCACTCTTCCTTGCCCGGCGACGCGACCGATGCTCTTCATCTCCGAGGCCCCGCCTCGTGAGGGCGGTTTCTGGAGAGTCCAGCCACCTAGCATGAAGCAGGACGACCTCCGCGAGAAACTGCTGCCTCTCCTTGGCTTGCGAGCTGAGGGCTCCGACCGCGGTCTCTCGTCCTTCGTCGCAGCACGCTTCTTCCTTCTCCAAGCCTTCCCGCGTCCGCTGAAGTTCTCCCCGGCCGGCCTTACCCTCAACGACCTCCGGGACATGCTCGAGCATTCGGTCACGGCCCATCTTGCGC
>JBOGJF010000178.1:0-6051 GCA_050747785.1 Vicinamibacteria bacterium | reverse complement strand
GACCTGAGCAGAGAGACATTGCGCGAGCAGACGCATGGCTGCGTCAGGAGCAAGAGCACCCACGCGCGTAGGATCTGCGGCGAGGTCCTCCAGCCTGGGCGGCACATCCTCGTTTGACGTCACCGATTTCCGGTGCCTGAATCCGCTCTTCGTCGCATTGCCTTCAGCAGTCATGAACATCTCCTGGTTGGCTTGGTACAAGCGGCGATATCGCGAGTCCTTTGGTTCCAACTCGGTTCCTGCGGACCGCCTTCGAGCCTGTGGATCAGCTCATGGCGCTCAGCCCCAAGTGTCGATATCACGGGGAGATACGTCGTCATGTGCGTCGGTGCGCAGGCCCTGGGGCTCGCTGTTAATCACTAGGTCGCAGGTTCGAGTCCTGCCCGGGGAGCCAATTTTCAAGGACTTCCGAGACACCCCATCAACTCCACAGGCTCATGCGCTGATCCTTGCGCTGAATCTTCGAAAAAATGGGCTTCCGAGGCCGGCTCGGCGACTTCGACCACCAACAAAAACAAGCACTTCCGGTACAGGTCAGACCACAAGTGATCTTTAGTCACCTGCTCGCTGCTGGGTGAAGGCGCGAACGAACGCGAGCAAGGACGGGGACCAATCGTGAAGCCGGGTAGAACGCTACCCGCCGCCCAACCAGTGACGGTAGGCGTCGATCCACTCGGCGCCGGCGGGTGGCGGCGACGGCAATGGTAGGTCGAGAATCGGGACGGTCTGTCGGACGCGGGCTCGTCGAGAGACGGCGACGATCTCTTCCCGCTGGTTCAGGTCGACACGCTCTACCGTGACGAGCACCCCCAGCACCATCGTCTCGAACGGCAGCGCCAGATTGGTGTCGATCATCGTGTACAGGCCAGTGATCTGTTCAGACTCGTTGTAGCAATCGACGACGGCTTCGGCGACCAGCCCGTCGAGACGGGCCGTGCGCCTCTGGGAGATGCCGCGCTTGGGCCTGCGCTTAGCTGGCTGACTCATCGGCGAGCATCCAGGTCAACAGCTTCCAGTGGCCAACCGCCGAATTGACACCGGCTCCCCTGGCCACGTACCGTACGGCTATGCCGCGTAAAGTTCTGATCACCGCTCCGGCTCCATCTCTCGAAGAGACTGCGCGAGAAATCGGGCTGTCTCCGGCCGAAGCCGAGAGAGTCGCGGCGCTGATGGACGCCATTGTCCAGAGGCGACTTCGGAGAGCCGGAAGAGTCCTGCGCCACAAGCGTGCTCCAGGAGCAGGTCGCAGAGTTTTGACGAAGCGGGCAGCCGGGGCTTCGAGGCGGCCTGCGCGCTCCTGAGCGGCGGGCTTCCGTAGATAGGTGCCCGCCGCCCGTCTGCGAAGCTCCGCCGACGCCGGCTTCCTGATGCGGCATTCCTCAACGTTCCCTACGACGCTCAGCACGAAGAGCTGTTCCTCGCGTTCCTGGCCGGACTGAGTGGATTCGCGCTGATCCCCCACGCCACCCTTGAGATCCCGGGAAGTCAACGCCGGCTGGATCGGATCTTCCGTCTTCTTCGTCGCTGCCGCTATTCGTTCCACGACCTCTCTCGAGTCGAGCTCGATCCCACACCGCCGGCCACGCCCCCGGTTTAACATGCCATTCGAACTCGGTTTCGCCGGCGCGCTGGAGAAGATGCAACGGCCTCGGCACGATTGGCTCGTGTTCGAGACACGGTCTCACCGCGTGTGGAAGTCGCTGAGCGATCTTGCCGGCACCGACGAATACGTCCATGGCGGCACGCCGCGCGGAGTGCTCCGGGCGTTGACGAACGCGCTCGTGAGGCGGCGTCACCAGCCGACTGTCGCCGAGCTGGAGGAGGATTACCGGGACGTGAGCGAGTACGCCAGTGAACTGAAGGGTCGCCTTCGCACGGCCACGATCTTCCAGGCGCGACCGTTCAGAGAGCTCGTGGCGGTGGCTCAGAGGAGCGCGAGCCGACGCGTTGCCGCTGTCCGGGGCTCCGGCCGCAGCGTTGTTCGAAGACGTGAAACTCGAGGGGATTGAGGAGATTGTCGGTCATGCGGGAATTCCACAAGATCTGGATCGATCAGTGCGATGCCGCGGATGACATCCGGGAGAGGTTCGGTCTTCAGAAGGCTCTCGGCTATCTGATCGGGGAGAAGTTCCTCAACTTCCTGCGAGCGGCCGACCAGGACGCCGACTTCGCCGGTGAAGTCCCAAGCTTCGTGGAGGAAATCAAGCGGGTCTTCGATCAGGCTGAGCTTCGCGCCTATCTCGACAGAGCGCGACGTGTGGGCCCGCTCGCCCATGCGGCCAGTGACGAGGCCTACGAGGAGATGCGCGAAGCCGGAGTCTTCGACGAAGATCCGGTCGAGTGGGCGGAGAACATCCTCCTGATCGAGCGGGCGAAGAAGCTGCTCCTCACGTGATAGGCCAACGATCGAGTCATCGGGACGCGTCAGGGACGGCGGTCAGCACTTGCGGCTCGGAGCCCTGCGGCAATGATCGCGGCGACCTCGTCCTCGGACAGATCGCTTGCGCGCTGGCGGGCGCGTTCGACCAAGGCGCGCAACTCGTCGTCCGAGAGATCGCGCAATGAGGCGTCGATATCGGCAATGCCTGCCCGGGTCGCCAACAGGACGGGCGACACCTCGCGGGCGAGCTCCTGACGTTCGGGCTCGGACAGAGCCAGGATCTCTTGAGCGAGTGCCCGGGGAGCCAATCAGTAAGCCTACCTTCCCTTGAGCCGCACGTCTTCGTACGGGCCGGAGAATGAGTAGCCGGTGATCAGCCGAGGCCCGACTTCCTCCACACCTCGGCCCGAAGCCGCTCATCAAGCCGAGCGGCTTCGCAGATCTCGCATTGCCGTTCTCGAAGGACGGCCGACCGGATCGGACGGATGGTGCGCGCGACGGCGTGTTATCGTATCGAGGAGTCCGGGGACACGCGGCGTCGCTGAGCCCGCCGCCAAAGGAGATTCGATGGCCTTCTTCGACATCCCTCGACCGGAAGAGCTCCCGCCAGAGGTCCGTCGCTGGTTCGACGAGCTGGCGCGACTGCGAGGGGTCGACGCCACGCCGTCGAGCACGTTGGTCTACTGGCGCTCTCCGAAAATCGTCGAGGCCCGTGTGAAGGCCGAGGCCAACCTGCTGCCTAAGTCGGGTTCGTCGGCCTTCTCCTGGAGCACCCGATTGATGGCCTTCATGCTCATCGCCCACGCGAGGCGCTGCCAGGGGTGTTTCGGCTCCTCACGCCGTGCTCTCGGCGCGCTCGGCTTCGATGAGCCAGCGCTCGACGGCTTCTGCGCCAATCCCGGGGTGCTGCCGCTGCCGGATCGCGACCGGCTCTTCGTGCAGTACACGCTGAGGGTCGCCATGAACGCGGCGGAGCTCCAGCCCAAGGATCTCGCGGAGCTCGAAGCTCACGGGTTCTCGCGCGAGGATGTGCAGGAGATGATCGCGCTGGCGGCCTTCACGGTCTTCCACACGATCTTCACCACGATGGCGAACACGGCGCTCAGCGACGAGTGAGCAACGCCGTCCCACGGTGAGCTGCCCCGCCTGCGGTCAAGAGGTCCGGCCGGGCGCTCGTTTCTGCGATTTCTGCGGCGGCACGCTTGAGCAGCGCTGTGCGGCGTGTGGCAAAGGTCAGCGGCCGGGCGCCCGGTTCTGCGATTCGTGCGGGGCGGCGCTCGACTCCGCGCGATCCTCACAGCACCCGTCGAATCTCGCTGCCCCCCGATCTCCGGCCTCCTACACGCCCCAGCACCTCGCCGAACGGATCCTGACGGACGGGCGCGCGCTGCGCGGCGAACGCAAAGAGGTCACGGTCCTCTTCGTCGACGTCCAGGGGTCGACCGACCTCGCCGGGGCGCTTGACCCCGAGGAGTTCCACGGGGTCATGGACGGCGCATTCCAGATCATGCTGGACGCGGTCCACCGCTGGGAGGGAACGGTCAACCAGTTCACCGGAGACGGGATCATGGCCCTGTTCGGCGCGCCAATTGCGCACGAAGACCATGCGCGCCGTGCCTGCCACGCGGCGCTGGAAATTCAGCGCGGCTTCGTCGAATACGCGGCGCAGCTCCGGCGCGAGAAGGGTTTCGGGATCCAGGTTCGCCTCGGTGTGAACAGCGGTCCCGTCGTCGTCGGCGCCATTGGTGACGACCTGCGAATGGACTACACGGCGCAGGGCCTGACGACGAACCTGGCGTCCCGGATGCAGCAGGCCGCCGACCCCGGTTGCATTCTCGTCGCAGCGCCCACACACCAGCTCGCAGAGGGCTACTTTCGCGTCCGCCCCTTGGGCGCGCTCCGCGTGCGAGGCGTCCGCGAGGCGGTCGAGGCCTTTGTGTTGGAAGGCGAGGGGACGATCGTGTCGCGGCTCGAGGCATCGCTCCGTCGCGGGGCGTCGCCGTTTCGGGGGCGGGAGACGGAGCTGCTTTTTCTCGGCGAGGCCTGGGAACGCACCGTCGCCGGTCGCGGCGAGGCGATCTGTCTGGTCGGCGAGCCCGGAATCGGGAAGTCGAGGCTCGCCTACGAGCTTGAACGCAACCTCGGTATCGTCGAGCGCATCGAGGGCATCGCGCTGGCCCATGCCCGGGGCGACGCCTACTTCGCCTTCCGCTCACTTCTTCGCCAGCTTGCGCGGATCGGACCGGACGCCGATGTGGTCGCCGTTCGTGAAGGACTGCACCGTCGGCTCTGGGATCTCTCGCCAGGCCTCGTCGACGTCATCACGGATATCTTGCCCGCTCTCGGCGTTCCCGGTGAGGTCCGCGCGCAGCATTCGGCGGAGGCCTCGGACGAGCGGCGGGATCGCGTGCAGGAGGCGGTGGTGGCGTGGGTGGCCGGCGAGTGCCGTCGAGGTCCGCAGCTCCTTCTCATCGAGGATATTCACTGGCTCGATCCGTCGTCTGAAGACCTGTGTCTTCGCCTGGCAGCCGAATCGAGGCGCCTCCCGCTTCTCTTCCTGTTGACCTCCAGGCTGCCCCTCAAGGGCAGTCGGCTCGAGGTGGGCGGCGTCCGCGAGGTGGGCCTGAAGTCTCTCGCGGCCGCGGATGTCCAGGTGCTCGTCGACGCCCAGGTCAATCCCTACCCGGCGCGCGAACGCCTCCGTCGACTCGTCGTGGGGCGAGCGCAGGGCAACCCCTTCTATGTGGAAGAGCTGATCCGGACGTTTCGCGAGCGCGGCGATCTCGTTCTCGACTCCGGTGCCTACGATCTCCGAGAGTCCGCCGAGGCCGTGATTCCACCGAGCCTTCACGCGCTCATCGCCGCGCGCATCGATCGTCTGCCGGCGTCGGCGCGCGACCTCATGGCCGATGCGGCGGTTCTCGGGGTTCGTTTCCCCCTCGCGCATCTACGCGCCTTGACGACGGGCGAGCGCTTCGAGGAGGACCTCGCGCAGATCGAGCGTCGCGGACTCCTGGATCAGGAAATCGGTTGTGCGGTCGCGACAGTGAATTTCCGTCACGTTCTGACGCAGGAGGTAGCCTATGGTGCCCTCCTGCAGGGCGACCGGCAGGCCCGCCACCGGCGGGCCGCCGAGACCCTCGAGGCTCTCTACCGAGGGAGAACCGAAGAAGTGTGCGAGCCGCTGGCCTACCACTGGGCTCGGAGCGACCGAGCGGTCGCGGCGTTGCCCTACCTCTCCCTCGCCGCGGACGGCGCCGTCACGATGGGCGCCAGCCGCGAAGCCATCAGCCATCTCCAGGCGGCGCTGGACTTGACGACGGTACACTCCCAGGCTGTGAGCCAGCAGCAGCGCGACACGATTCGCCTCAAGCTCGCCGGCCTTCACTTCGTGATCGGCGAACGCTAGACGTCCTTCTCTGACCCTGGTCACGCCAGGGTGATGCTGAACGTGACTGAGGACGCGCCCCCCAGGATGATCTGCGTATCGAGCGCGGAGGTCGGCTTGCGCCGTCCCGAGTCCCTCGGTGATGATGGCGGCGACTTCGAGACCGGCCGGCGTCATGAGGAGGACCGGTAAGACCTCGCGGGGCGAGTTCCTGACCTCCGGGCTCGGACAGAGCCGGGATCTCCTGGCGAGCGACCGAACTCGTACGATGTCCATCGCACGA
>JBOGJF010000177.1:0-3565 GCA_050747785.1 Vicinamibacteria bacterium | reverse complement strand
GCGTAGGACGAAATAAGGCACGAGTGCCAGCAGCGTCGCGGTGAACAACAGCTCGAAGACATAGATGTACCGGTGAACGATGATCTGATAGATGACGTCGAGAATCACGGAGATCAGGAACAGCCGGCGCCCGTCTTGCCACGCGCCCTGCAGAAGATCCCGCCTGTGTGCCGGGTTCGTGAACACCTCCCACAGATACGCTGGCCGACCCTCTCTGGCGTCCTTCAGACCCGCCCGTACGGCGATGCTGATCGCCACTGCAGGCTGAAGAAGAAACCTTATGTTCAGCGGCCCATCCGGGCGGGCGATGAAGTTTTCCCATCCGCGCGCGATGGCTTCCAGGATCGTATTGTTTTCCACTTCGCTGTGTCCCGCGAGAAATCGCTTTCGGACCAGTTCGGGCTAGGGCCGCTGGAAACCGCTCTCCACAAGCGCTTCTAGAGGGCGGAGCATCGCATACCGACGCCATGAACGCAAGACACTGAAGTGTCCATGCGGCATACTTCGTATATTCGAGCTGGCGCGAGCGGCTTTGAAGCCCTCGCTAGGCCTGCGCCCGCTGTAACGCGTCGTAAAGACTCGGGGCATCCCGACCCGTAAATTCTTCTCTTCCGCCCCGTACTTTTACGAGTTCCCCGCATGTCGTCCCTTCGATAACTTCAGGCGCGTGACCGTCCACGAGAGTTGTGCGGCATTCATACGGGGTCGCCCTGGGATGGAGAAGAGACCGCGATGAAGTGACGACAGCAAGGAGAAAACACGATGGCTGCTACGACTCGACACGAAGTCGCTCCGGAGAAAGGGAATCCCCAATGGCAGGGGTTCAAGAAAGGCATGTGGCAGAAGGAGATCAACGTTCGCGACTTCATCCAGCAGAACTACGAGCCCTACGAGGGAGACGAGTCCTTCCTGGCGCCTGCCACGGGACGGACGAACAAACTCTGGGATCGCCTGAACGAGCTCTTCGTGGAAGAGCGCAAGAAGGGGGTCCTCGACGTCTCGCAGATTCCGAGTTCCATCACCGCGCACGGCCCCGGCTACATCGATCGCGAGAACGAAGTCATCGTCGGTCTGCAAACCGACTCACCTCTGAAGCGGGCCATCATGCCGAATGGCGGCCTCCGGATGGTTCTGAATGCTCTCGAAACCTATGGGTACGAGCCGGATCCGCACGTGGTCGAGGCGTTCACGAAGTACCGGAAGACCCACAATGACGGCGTCTTCGATGCCTACACCGAGGAAGTGAGGCGGTGTCGGAGCTCGCACATCCTGACCGGGCTCCCCGATGCCTACGGGCGCGGGCGCATCATCGGCGACTACCGGCGGGTGGCCCTCTACGGGGTCTCCCGGCTCATCGAGCATAAGCACCAGGAGAAGCTTGCCCTCGATTCGGCCATGTCGACCGAGGACGTCATCCGTGACCGCGAGGAGCTCAGCGAACAGATTCGGGCGCTCAAAGAGTTGGTACAGATGGCCGCAAGCTACGGCTTCGACATCTCGGCTCCGGCCGCGAACGCCCGGGAGGCCGTGCAGTGGCTCTACTTTGCTTACCTGGCGGCGGTGAAGGAGCAGAACGGCGCCGCGATGTCGCTGGGCCGGACATCGACCTTCCTCGATGTCTATTTCGAGCGGGATCTGGCGGCCGGCGTCATTACCGAAGAGCAGGCGCAGGAGATCATCGATGACTTCGTCATCAAGCTGCGCATCGTCCGTTTTCTTCGCACGCCGGAGTACGACGAGCTCTTCGCGGGAGACCCGACCTGGGTCACCGAGTCTATTGCCGGCATGGGAGACGACGGCCGGCCGCTGGTGACGAAAACGAGCTTTCGGTTTCTTCAAACCCTCTACAATCTCGGTCCGGCCCCGGAGCCGAACCTGACCATCTGGTATTCCCCACGCCTCCCGGACGGCTTCCGCAGTTTTGCCTCGAAAGCGGCGATCGATACGAGCTCCATCCAATTCGAGAGCGACGAGATTATGCGCCGCTCCTGGGGGGACGACGGAGCCATCGCCTGCTGCGTCTCTCCGATGCTGGTCGGCAAACAGATGCAGTTCTTCGGCGCTCGCGCTAACCTCGCCAAGTGTTTCCTCTATGCCATCAATGGCGGCCGGGACGAGATCAGCGGCGAGCAGGTGGGTCCGGCAACGGGCACGGTCGAGGGCGACTACCTCGATTTCGACGATGTCATCGACCGGTTCGACAAGATGATGGACTGGCTCGCCGGCGTCTACGTCAACGCCATGAACATCATCCACTACATGCACGACAAGTATGCCTATGAGCGCCTAGAGATGGCGCTTCACGACCATGCGCCGTTACGGACCATGGCTTTCGGCGTGGCCGGTTTGTCGGTCGTCGCCGACAGCCTCTCGGCCGTACGTTACGCAAAGGTCCGGGTGATCCGTGACGAGACAGGGCTCGTGACGGACTATAAGACTGAAGGAGATTTCCCTCAGTTTGGCAACAACGACAATCGGGTGGACCAGCTCGCGTCGTGGCTCGTGAGCACGTTCATGGGGAAGCTGAGGAAATATCCCACCTATCGGAACGCCTTACACACCCAGTCGATCCTGACGATTACCTCGAACGTCGTGTACGGCAAGGCCACCGGGAACACGCCCGACGGCAGGCGGCGCGGAGAGCCCTTCGCTCCGGGCGCCAATCCCATGCATGGGCGGGACAAGCACGGCATCCATGCCTCGGCCGCGTCGGTCGCCAAGATACCCTACCGGGACGCCGCGGACGGCATCTCTCTCACCGCCACGTTGCTCCCGGAGGGTTTGGGGCGAGTCGTGGAGGATCGCATCGTCAACCTGCGGAGCATGCTCGACGCGTTTTTCAGCGCTACCGGTTATCACATGAACGTGAACGTTCTGAATCGCGACACGCTTCTCGATGCGATGGACCACCCCGAGAAGTACCCGCACCTGACGATCCGCGTCTCGGGATATGCCGTGAACTTCGTGCGGCTCACTCGCGAGCAGCAAATGGACGTGGTCAACCGGACGTTCCACGGAAGGCAACTGCAATGAGCGAAAAGCAAGCATCGCAGACGATTCCGCTCGAGGCGAGAAGCCCCTTCGATCTTCGCGTGAATTTGGGCAAGGGCGTCCCCGAATCGGACGTGCGGACGGCGCTCGCCACAGGAGACATGGGCTTCCTTCATTCTTTCACCACCGGCTCGACGGTCGATGGGCCCGGCGTGCGGGTCGTGGCGTGGACGACGGGCTGCCACTGGCGATGCCTGTACTGCCATAACCCGGACACGTGGACTATGAGCAACGGTATCCCGGTAAGCTTGACCCGCGCTACCGAGGAGCTGCGTAAATATCGTACGGGACTCAAGGTGATGTCGGGCGGGTTCACGTTGAGCGGTGGCGAGCCACTGATGCAGGACCGGTTCGTGGTGAAACTGTTTTCCGCCGCGCAAGCGATGGGGATCCATACCGCGCTCGACACGAACGGAAGCCTGGGCGACCGCCTCTCGGACGCGGAGCTCGAGACGATCGTCGGCGACGCGGTGGCGGAGTCGGGCGCGGCCTCGCCGAAGGAGATGGGCAGGGT
>JBOGJF010000176.1:0-2632 GCA_050747785.1 Vicinamibacteria bacterium | reverse complement strand
GAAGTCGACAATGGTCCTGCCTTCAAGTGCGACCAAGGCGCCTTCGAGAAAAGGTTTCGACGCCCAAAAGGTGACGAGGGTCGCGTTGTTGAGGATCACGAGCCCAGGGCGCCCTCTCGCCGCAAGGCCACGATCTGCTCCGCGGTCAGTCTCAGTTTTTCGGACAACACTTCGTCGGTGTGCTGCCCCAACAGAGGAGGTGGAAGCGTTGGCCCTTCTTCGAGACCCGAAAGCTTGATGGGGTTGCCGGTCATCCTGATGCGACCGGCGGTCGGATGCTCGACCTCGAGCAACATGTTGCGACCCTTCACCTGAGGATTCGCCAGAGCTTCCGCGACCGAACGCACGCGTCCCACTGGGATTCCCGCCGCATCGAGCGTATCCACCCAGTGCTCGGTCGGCTCGCTCCGGAAGAGCGGAACCAGTGCCGCGCTGAGCTCGTGGTAGTTCTCCACCCGAAGCGCATTCGTCGCGAAACGCGGCTCGTCTAGGTCCGGCCGTCGGATCGCGCGGCAAAACGTGCGCCAGAGCGCGTCGTTGCCAACGCCCACGACGACGTAGCCGTCGGAAACCTCGAAAGTCTCGTAGGGGGCCAGCGAGGGATGGCGGTTTCCGATGCGCTCCGGTACGACGTTGGTGAGGAGGTAGCCCTGCGCCTGATAGCAGAGCGTCGCGAGCACGCTGTCGAAAAGCGCGACGTCCACCTTGCGACCCTTTCCGGTACGGTCTCTCTCGTGGAGAGCGGCGAGGACACCCTGTGCCGCCATCATGCCGGTGAAGATATCCGCGAGCGACGCTCCCACTTTGAGGGGCGGTCCTCCCGACTCACCCGTCAAGCTCATCCATCCCGCCTCGCCCTGGATCACCGCGTCATAACCCGGCTTGTCCCTGAGCGGGCCGCTGTGGCCGTAGCCAGAAATGGAGCAATAAACGAGCCGGGGATTCGCCTTGCCAACCTCCTCGTACCCGAAACCCAAACGATCGAGCGTACCCGGCCTGAAATTCTCGACCAGGATATCGGCCTTTTCCGCGAGACGAAGCAACAAGTCGCGCCCACCAGCAGTCTTTAGATTCAGGCAGAGACTCTTCTTGTTTCGGTTCACGGCCAAGAAGTAAGCGCTCTCACCCCCCGCGAACGGAGGCCCCCAGCCGCGAGCGTCGTCGCCCTGGGGTGGCTCCACTTTCAACACTTCGGCGCCCAGATCGCCGAGCATCATCGTGCAGTAGGGACCGGCGAGAATACGGGAAAGGTCGAGAATCGTGACGCCTTCGAGCGGGCGACTCACTCCGACGCCTCGGTCGTCAGGGGGACCACCGATAGGTCGAGCTCGGAAACCGATGACATCGAAAAGTAGTAGACGATGGCGGCCACCCCGAAGCCAACGAACCACGCATAGTCATAGAGCACTCGCAAGGCCGGAAAAACCAATCCCACCAGCGCGGCCAAAATCCCGGCGGCGAGAGCGACAACCGCCTTCCAGTTGAACCCCCGGTCGTACTCGTAGAGCCCGTCACGGCGATAGAGATCGTACAAGGAGAGTTTTTGTTTTCGGATCAAGAAGTAGTCCACGATGAAGATCCCCGCAATCGGTCCCAGGAATCCCGAGTAGCCCACGAGCCAGCCGAAGATGTACGTCCCATAGTCGGACAGCAGCTTCCACGGCATCATCACGATCCCGATGATGCCGGTCAGGATCCCGCCCCGGGCGAAGGTCATCTTCTCCGGCCAAAGGTTCGCGAACCCGTTGGCCGGCGCAACGACGTTGGCGGCCACGTTCGTGGTCAGCGTGGCGACCGCGAGAGCCACCATGGCGATAGCCACCAGCCACGGGTTTCCGAAGCGCAACACGAGCTGCACTGGATCCCAGATCGTCTCGCCGAACAGGACCACGGTTGCCGAGGTGACGGCCACGCCAATGAAGGAAAAGAGCGCCATGGTCGGCGGGAGGCCGATCGCCTGTCCGAGCATCTGTTCTTTCTGGCCGCGGGCGAAGCGCGTGAGGTCCGGAATGTTGAGGGCCAACGTGGCCCAGAACCCCACCATCGCCGTCAAAGACGGCACGAAGAATCGGAAGAACGAGGCGGCGTCGGGGAAACGGCTGGGTTGCGCGAGCACGGGCCCGAGCCCACCCGCCCGGCCCATCGCCCAGAACAAGAGCGCGAGACCGGCCACGATGAGAAAAGGCGCGGACCAGGCTTCCAGCCTCCGGATGCTCTCCGGACCGCGAACGATGATATATATATTGATGAGCCAGAAAATCATGAAACAGGTGGCGGGGCCGGCGGCGAAACCGGACCACGCGGGCCAGATCACCTGCATGGTTGCATGGATCGCCTCGCCTCCAATCCACGTCTGAATTCCGAACCAGCCGCATGCCACCAGCGAGCGGAGAAGGGCCGGGATATTCGAGCCTAGAACGCCGAAGGAGGCGCGCGCCAGCACCGGAAATGGAATTCCGAACTTCGTCCCCGCATGGGCGTTGAGGATCATGGGGACGAGGACGATCAAGTTGCCGAGCGTAATCGTGACAATCGCCTGCCACCAATTCATCCCACCATCGATGAGACCGGCGGCCAACATGTAAGTGGGGATGTTGACCGCGAGGCCGACCCAGAGCGCCGCGACATCGTA
>JBOGJF010000175.1:0-2037 GCA_050747785.1 Vicinamibacteria bacterium | reverse complement strand
TGCTACAGCACGCCTGAGGCGTACATTGCGCCGAATCTCCATGGCATGGGCCTTGCAATTTTCGAGCTCAGTCCATGGAGGTGGTTCATGCATTGGATTAGGAAGGCAATGGCTTCGTTGTTCTGTGTTTTTCTTTCACTCCCATCCGTGTCGGCCTCATCCCCCGACGAAAGGCATGTCGTCGACTCCGCCGATCTCGCCAAGATGATGCAGGAGCGGGTCGAAGGAGATCGAGCCAACCGAGAGCTCATCCAACGCGTGCTCGGGCGAGCGGAAGTCCGCGAGGTAGCGCAGCGCTTCGGGCTGGATCTTCGGCGGGCCGAAACCGCGGTTCCCACCCTCTCCGGTAGCGAACTGGAGGAGCTCGCCACCCGCGCCGATGACGTGGAACAAGCGCTTTCGGGAGGGGACTCTAACGTCCTGACCACGACGACGATCATTATTGTTGCCCTGCTCGTCACAGTGATCATCCTGGCGACCGACTAGGCCGGCGGGAGGTTCCGGTGCTTCTCTCCGCGAAGGGCTTTTGCGTGCACCTCGCGGCCATCATCGGAACGACGTCTCTAGCGGCGGCTGCCGAGAGTCCCCATTCGGCGCCTGCCGTCGTGCTCGACGTACCTTACGTTGCGCAGACCGAGGCGCTTTGTGGCGGTGCGGCTCTCGCTATGATCTTCCGCTACTGGGGACGAACGGGGGTCTACTCAGAGGACTTCGCAGCGCTGGTCGAGGAAGACCAGGCTGGCATTCGCACTAGCGTCCTGGCGACGGAGGTCCGTCGACGCGGCTGGCAGGCCATTGCCTTTTCCGGCACCGGGAGCGCGGTGCGGCGTCTCTTGGGCGAAGGACGTCCGCTTCTCGCTCTCATCGAGGACCGGCCGGGCCGCTACCACTACGTGGTTCTCACCGGTTGGGTCGGGGACCGCGTTCTGATCCACGATCCCGCTCGGGCGCCGTATCAAATGATGGAAGAAGACCGGTTCTATCGGGCTTGGTCCAAGACAAGCTACTGGTCGCTGCTGATTCTCCCCGGCGTCGAGGAAGAGCGGGATCGAACCGAGGAGAATGCCCTCGCAAGTCCCGCTCCCCCCTCGACCAGCAAGTGTGACCCTCTCGTTGCGGAAGCAGTTCGTTTGGCCCGGCAGGGCGAGTTTCCGCAAGCACAATCCCTACTTGAAGCTTCAACCGAGCTCTGCCCGGATGCGTCCGGCCCGCTCCGCGAGCTTTCGGGCATTCATCTTCTGCAAAACCAGTGGCCGGACGCCGAGCGCCTCGCGGAGCGCGCGGTTCGTCTCGATCCCAAGGATGACCACGCGTGGCGTCTCCTGGGGACCAGTCGCTTTCTTCAGGAGGATCTCGAGGGCGCGCTGAGCGCTTTCAACCGAGTCGGCGAGCCGCGCGTCGACTTGACGCTCGTCCAGGGGCTCGAGCGCACCAACCAGAAGGTCGTTTTGGAGTTCTTGGACATGGCTCCGCGGAGCCTACTCACCGAGGCCAAACTCCGACGCGCTCGCCGCCGGCTGGAGAGGCTTCCGGTCGCTCTTTCATCGCGATTGAGCTTTACGCCTAAGCCCGATGGCTCCGCGGTCGTCGAGGCGGCGGTCCAGGAGCGGCCCCTGTTCCTCCACGACAAGTTCGACCTCATCGCTCGCGGGCTTCAGGCGCTTTCCGAGCGCGAGGTGCCTCTGCGCCTTGCCAGCCCGACCGACGGAGGTGAGCTTTGGTCGCTCGACTGGCGATGGTGGGAGGGCCGACCCCGCCTCGGTCTGTCGGTCGCGGTTCCGCGCCCCGCGGGGCTCGGTTCCATCTGGCGTATGGACGGCTCGTGGGAAGAAGAATCGTATCGAGTCCCGGCTCCCGATGGTGTGGAGGCCATCGTCCGCGAGCGAAGAGAGCGCGTCGCTTTCTCCTTTCAGGATTGGACCGCTGACGATCTCCTTTGGGAGATGAGCACGGGACTCGACCGCTGGAGCGACCGCGGCGCCCACCTTTCGTTTGGAGGAGCGCTCGAGAAGCGATTGGCGAGCGACCGTATGGGAG
>JBOGJF010000174.1:0-10082 GCA_050747785.1 Vicinamibacteria bacterium | reverse complement strand
CCTGTGACTTGTGCGAACTGTGGCGGTGCAATGCCAACCGGCCCGAGGCGGAGCAATCGTAGGTACTGCGGCGACAAGTGCCGATGGCAGGCGAACTCCTCCCGGCGCTATGCGGCCCATCGAGAGAGCATCTTGGCTGAGGCTAAAGTTGCCTACGCCGAGAATCGCGGCGGGATTCGTGACAGGCTCGCGGCCCGAAGCGCTGCCAATCCCCTGGACCCTGAGGCATCGCACGCTGCTTACTTGCGGTCGCGGTTTAAGATCACGGCTGCGCAATACCAAGCCTTGCTAGAGGCTCAGGGCGGCTGCGCTCTCTGTGGCAAAGACAAGAACGCGCAAGCTCGGCGACTTCACATTGACCACGATCATGGTTGCTGCCCTCGCAAGAGGTCATGCGGCAAGTGCATTCGCGGATTGCTCTGCAATAGCTGCAATAGCCACATGCTGCCGGGCTACGAAGCTCTGCCGGAGTCACTGAAGACGTGGGATTGGCTGAATGCGTACCTGACCGGCGCAGCGGCTCAGGCAGTCTTGTCTAGTCGATAACTACACTTGGAGAGTGCATGGCGCGGAAGCTGCAAGGCATCTCGACGCCACGCATCTCGACGCCCCCGCTGCGACGGCTGACTAAGCGCACGTCGCACGGTTTTGAGGTGATTGAGTTTGCCCAGGCCCTCGGTGTCGATCTGATGCCGTGGCAAGAGACTGCGTTTAAACGGGGCCTAGAGATCCGGCCCGATGGCACCTACCGATTCTCGGTGGTGATGCTGTTGGTCGCCCGGCAGAACGGCAAGACCACTCTGCTCAAGGTGCTGGCGCTCTGGCGCATGGTCAAGGAGCGGTCGCTGATCTTGGGCACGTCGACCAATTTAGAGTACGCCCGAGAGGCGTGGCTTGCCTCGGTGGAGCTGGCGCAAGATGAACTTCAGCAACACAACCCGGTCGCCAAGTACGGCGCGCTGGATACGTCGCTGACGCTGGACAACAAGTCTCGATACAAGGTGGCTGCCGCCACCCGCAAGGGTGGGCGGTCGCTGTCCGTCGACCTGGGCATCGCCGATGAGCTACGTGAGCACCGGGCCGAAGGCCAGAGGGATGGCTGGGAAGCCTGGGCGGCTCTCTCCGGCGCGACCACGGCTCGCCCGTACTCTCAAATCTGGGCGATGTCGAATGCTGGCGATTCTAGCTCGGTTGTGCTGAATCATTTTCGATCTTCGGCGATCTCGTATATCGAAACCGGGATTGGCGACGAATCACTAGGGCTTCTGGAGTGGTCAGCGCCGGAAGGCGCGGACATCATGGATCGCGAAGCGTGGCGGCAGGCTAACCCCTCGCTGGGCGTCACGATCACTGAGCGGACTCTGGAGAGCAAGGCGGGCTCACTCCCGCCCAACGTCTTTCGCGTCGAGCACATGTGTCAGTACGTCCCGGCGATTGACGGTGCTGTGGACTCAGGCGCGTGGGAGGCCACGGCCGACAAACAGCTCCGCATTCCCGACGGGGTTAAGTCTCGTGTTGCGCTGGCGCTGGACGTGGCTCCGGACGGCGAGCACACCTCGCTTGTTGCGGCCGGGTTGGCGGATGACGGCCGGATCTTCCTAGAGGCGCTTGGCGGTTGGTCGAGCGTTGAAGATGCGCGGCTGGCGCTGCCGGATTGGCTAGATCGCATCAAGCCCAAGGCGGTTGGCTGGTTTCCCTCCGGTCCTGCCGCGGCTCTTGGGCCTGATTTGCGCGCGCTCGACAAGTCGCACAGCCTTACCGGCCAGGACGTGTCCGAGGCGTGTCAGAGCTTCGCAGCTCTCGTCGCGTCTAGGCGCATAGTCCATCCGGACGACCCGTTGTTGAACGATCACGTAACCGGCGCGGCGAAGCTTCGCTCCGGCGATGGCTGGCGGTTCACCCGTAGCGGTCAGGGCCACGTTGACGCCGCTTACGCGGCGGCCGGTGCGGTCCATCTCGCATTGACCGTGGAGGACCCACCCGACGAATACGACCTGCTCGCGAGCATCGGTTAGGAGAGATATGACCACCATGCTTGATATTGCTGCGGCTGCCTGCCTTGTGGCTGCGGGATGCCTAGTGGCGTTGCCGCTGGGCCTGGCTGTGGCCGGTGCTCTGTTGCTCGTGGCTTCCGCTAAGGCTAGCTAATGGGTGTCTTTTTCAAGCCCCGCGAAGAGCGGCGGGCACTTACTAAGGTTCCCTGGAATGTAGGCGCGTCGCTCAACGCTCCGATGTCTCAATCCAAGGCATTGTCCCTAGCCCCGGTTTTCGCGGCCAACCGTCACATCACAGATTTCGGCTCGACGCTCCCGTTGAAGAGCTATCGCAAGCTAGCGGACCAGCGTATACCGATGGACACTCTGCCCCCACTGTTTCGATCTCTGGAAGAGCGCGCGCAGCTTGTGTCCTGGCTGGCACAGGCGTTCTCGTCTCTCGTGCTGAGGGGCAACGCCGTGGGTCTGGTCACAGCCGTTGACGGTTTCGGGTTCCCCACCGACATTGTGTGGCTGCATATGGACCGGATCAGCGTGGACATGTCAACTGGTGTGGACCGCTGGTTTGTGGATGGCCGTAGGGCCGACTTATTCCACCGAGGCGGCAACCTCGTCCACATCCCGTGGATCGTACTTCCGGGCCAGGTGCTGGGCCTGTCTCCGATTGGATATTTCGCCAACACGATTGGCGCATCTCTGGCCGCGCAGCAGTATGGTGGCGATTGGTTCGCGGGCGGTGGCTTCCCTCCGTCAGTATTTAAACACACCGAAACTACTGTGCCTAGCAAGGTTGCCGACGACATCCGGGACCGGCTGAAGCGTGCTCTTCGTAGGCGCGAGCCGTTGGTGCATGGCAACGATTGGGAGTTTACCCCGGTCAGCGTGCCACCCGGCGAGGCTCAGTTCATCGAGAGTCAGAAACTATCTGCCACTCAGGTTGCGACCATTTACGGGATCGACCCAACCGAGGTCGGCGGCGAGCCTCCCGGCAGCCTGACGTACTCAAACGAAGAGCAACGGGATATCCACCGGGCTCGGGACATGCGCCCGTATCTCACACGGTTTGAGCGAGCGTTTAGTTCGTGGGCACCTAGCCCGCAAAATATCAAGTTCAACGTGGACGCGATTGTCCGCGCAGACCTCAAGACTCGATTCGAGGTCTACAAGATCCAAGATGACATGGGCTTTGAGTCCATCGACGCGATGCGAGCCCGTGAGGATCTTCCACCACTCCCTAACGGTGCTGGCGCTAACGCTGTCCCGGCGCGGGATACGCAACCGACACCGGAAACAGACCGTTAGTTCCAGAAAGGAATACAAAGTGTCTAACGACATTGAACGGCGCTTTACCGTTGGCCGCGTGGAAGTCCGCGCGGGCGACAAGCGCACCTTCGGCGGATATGCAGCTAAGTTCGACCGCCCCTCACAAAACCTCGGTGGATTCATCGAGGTAGTTGACCGCGCTTTCTTCAATAAGTCGCGCGGCGACGGCTGGCCCGGAGTTATGGCTAGATACAACCATGACGACAACATGCTTTTGGGCACCACCCAGGCGCAGACTCTTCGGCTCAGTATTGACGACCAGGGCTTGCTCTATGAGGTTGACCCCCCACAGACGCGAGCTGATGTCTATGAGCTAGTGGAGCGCGGCGACGTTAGCAAGTCTTCGTTCGCGTTCGTGTCATACGAAGATGATTGGGGCATGAGCGATCAGGGCTTTCCGATGCGCACCCTTATCTCTGGCTCGCTTCGCGATGTGGCCCCGGTCAATATCCCGGCCTATGAGGACACTTCGGCGGGCCTCCGTTCTCTTGCGGCGAAGTTCGACGCTGAGTATGAAGAGGTGCGCAAGCTGGCATCGGCGAATGAGCTGGTCAGATTCTTTAAGGTCACCGATGGCGAGCAGACTCTGGCGAAGCGTTCGGCGGCTATGCGGCTCGCACAGGCTAAGGCGATCAAGCTTTCCTGAGTTTAACGATCTCTGGCGTTGGGCAGGGCGACCCCCACCCGTTAAGCCAAATCGGCAACACAACTGAATAGCCCAATATCCGGCAGGGCGAAACCCACCGGGCCTGTAATTCGACATATCACTACAGACCTTTTGGAGGTTTCTAAATGTCGGACGTTGTAAAGACTCTGCTAGACCGCCGTGCCAACCTTGTTGAGCAGATGCGCGAGCTGGCGGAGCGTGCGGTCAATGATGGCCGTGACATGTCTGCCGAAGAGGACCGGCAGTTTACCGAAATGAACGCTGAGGTTGACGCTCTTCAGACTCGCGCGGATGCGATGCTTGACGGTCAGCGCAAGGCGAAGGAAACCGAGGATGCCTTCGCGGCTATTCACGGTAAGCCGCAAGAGCGGCAGGGCAAGACTCCGGAGGAGTCTGAGACTGCGGATCAGATTCGCGCGTTCATGAAGTCTCGTAACTCTGACCCCCTGATTGTCCCTGTGGGCGGAGTGAGTGAGCGTCGTCAGCGCGAGATGACTGAGCGTCGTGACCTGACGGTCACCGGCGCTGGTGGGCTCGTACCGGCTGGCTTCCGGGCTCAGCTTTGGGAGTATCTTATTGAGACCAGCGGCATTATGAACGCTGGCGTGGACCTGCTTGAGACTGACTCCGGCGAGTCCATCAAGCTCCCCCGGATCACGGCGCATCAGACTGCCACCGCGACTGCTGAGGCTGCGAACCTTACCGAAGGTCAGCCCACGGCTAGCTCGGTGGACAGCATTGTGTCCAAGGAAGGCTACTTGGTCCAGCTCAGCACAGAGCTGGTCTCTGACTCCGGCGTTGACCTTGAGGGTTACCTTGCTCGCGCTGCGGGCCGGGCGCTCGGCGAGGCTGTCGGTGCGGCGGCTGTCACTGCGGCCGTTGCTGCGGCTGGCGTTGGCGTCACTACCGCTGCGGGCGAGCTGACCAACCTTGGATCACAGGGCACGGCCGGGAAGGGCTTCGACTACATCATTAGCCTGTTCCACTCGGTTATTGACCCATACCGTCGGCGTCCCTCCTGTTCGTGGCTGATGTCTGACGCTGCGGCCGCGATGGTTCGTAAGGTCAAGAGCACCGAGGGCGTCTATGTTTGGCAGCCCTCCGTGATTCCTAGCCAGCCTGACACCATTCTCAGCAAGCCGGTTCACGTCGACACCAACGTTGCCGATCCCGCCGCTAACGCTGAGTCGATTCTGTTCGGTGACTTTTCATCGCTGGTCGTTCGTATCGCGGGCGGTTTCCGCTTTGAGCGGAGCGATGACTTCGCGTTCAACGCTGACCTCGTAACCTTCCGGGCGGTTGTCCGTCACGGCACGGTCTCGGTTGACGCTAACGCGCTCAAGTCGCTGGCCCACCCGGCAGCCTGATCCATCTTGGTTGGGGAGTGGGTGGTCTTTGTGGCTGCCCACTCTCCTCTCTTGGACGAGAGGAATTTGCATGAAGGTGCGAATGAAGATCAAGTTGAATGGTCTGCTGGACGACAGAAGCTACCCCGACGCTGGTGAGGTCATGGACGTAGCCGACGTGGCGGGGATGAAGCTTTGCGCCAAGGGATATGCCGAGCCCGTTGCTGAGCCTCAGCCTGACGTGGAAACGGCTACTCCTCCCGAGCGAAACGAAAAGCGCGGGCGCAAGTGAGCCGAGAGCGGGGTCAAGTCCTGCTCTCCACTTGGCCCCGCTTTCGTGTAAACGCTAGGAGGTGACCCCACATGGCATTGGATTATTTCACTCTTACTGAGCTGCGGGCGCTTCCGGATGTGTCGAATACGACTAAGTACTCCGATGCGCAGCTAACCGCTGCGGGTGAGTGGGTGCAAGGGATTATCGAGCGAGAGTGTCAGACTTCCTTCGTAGCGCGGTCAACCACTGAAACACTCAACGGCGATGATCAAGAGGTGGACGGTGGGCTCAAGCTCTCGACGCCTTGGATTCTCAACGTTACGGCGGTCACCTCCAACGGTGTGGCATTCACCGCTCCGCAACTAGCCGAGGTGAAGGTTAAGAGCGGCGTGGCATTCCGTAGAGCTGCGGGAGACTTTACCGGGTTCATTTCCTGGGACCTTGGCGCTCGAAACATCGTCATCACCTACGACGGTGGATACTCGGCCGCCCCGCCGAGCGATCTCAAGAGCGCCGCCCTTCAGGCGGCGCGTTACCGAGCCATCAAGGCGGTAAGTGGCGCTGGTATCAGCGACCGCGCCATCACGATTACAAATGAGATGGGCAATATTCAACTCTCGACTCCGGGCAAAAATCATCCTACTGGCTTGCCTGAGGTTGATGAGGTAATCATCGGGTGGCGAGACAAGCTCGCACTGTTCGGGTTTAGCTGATGGCCAGCTCAATCGTAGTGTCCGTTAAGACCGCCCTCATCGGTTTATTGAATGCTCGCGCCAATCTCCAAAATGTTCAAGTCACCTTCGGGTGGCCGGGAGACACGCTGGCAGAGGGCGAGCGGATCTTCACTAGCCGCGCAAGAGCGGATCAAGAGCAAGCTGCCCTAACGGCTGGACGTCGCGTTCGGTCCGAGACAGCTCAATTCGACTTGGTTATCCAGGTTGAGGCTGTCGGCGGAAAGCCTGAAGACGCTGAGACTAGGGTCTTACAGCTTGGGCTTGAGGTTGAAGAATGCGTAGCAGACAACAAAACCCTTGGCGGAGTTTCTGGCCTAAATTGGGCTGTTGTCTCCGGATGGGCGCTTGACGACTTATACAACGATCAAGGCTCGCTGGCAGAGCTTACATACACAATCACATACAACGCGAGGCTTACATGACACCTCTTAAGTATACCGGCCCTCACGATGAGGTAGAGATTTCGGACACCGGCCTCACCTGCAAGCGCGGTGAGGTGGTCGAGGTGTCAAAGGATCTCGCCAAGGGCCTACTTGCTCAAAAGAGCAACTGGCGCGACGCAAAGAAAGGCAGTGCTGACTAATGGCGACTCTTGACCATCAGCTAGGAACAGTGGACGAGGTCACTTACGGCACTCTTATCACGCCTACTCGATTCCACGAGTACAACTCGGAATCCATCGAGGAGACTGAGGGCCGTACCGAGGGCGACCCCCTACGTGCGGGCACCTTCGTCCAGCGTAACGACCGATTCACGCCGTACTTCAGCGGAGCGGGTGGACCAATCCAAGTGGACGTACTGTCCAAGGGCTTCGGATTTTGGCTGAAGCACATGCTTGGTTCGGTCGCCACGACTGGCCCGGCTGAGACCACCGTGTTTACCCACACGGGCACAGTCGGCTCTCTCATGGGTGACTCATTCACGGCTCAGGTGAACCGGCCCTTTAGCCCGAGCGGCACTAATCAGCCCTTCGCCTATCTCGGCGGCAAGGTTGCTCAGTGGTCACTCTCCAATGCGGTTGACGGAAACCTGATCTGCGACCTTACGTGTGACTTCCAAAACGTGGACACCGCTACCGGCCTGGCCGTGGCCGCATACCCAACTGCGATGGAACCCCTGACGTGGGTTGGCGGCGTTATTAACATCGGTGGCCTGGCGTACGACATCACCGAGATCTCGGTCTCCGGCGACAACTCCATCAACGGCGATCGTCGGCAGATACGGGGCAACTCGCTGAAGAAGGAGCCTACGAACGGCCGTCGTGCGATTGAGTTTTCGATCAATGCGGACTTTGACTCGATGGCACAGCGCAACCGTGCCCACG
Organism: Vicinamibacteria bacterium; assembly: GCA_050747785.1. Lineage (GTDB taxonomy): Bacteria > Acidobacteriota > Vicinamibacteria > Marinacidobacterales > DATDRI01 > CBDANW01. The sequence continues at coordinate 2,420 of JBOGJF010000174.1, read as the reverse complement.
CGACCACTCGCGCTGCGGCTCTAGCGTCGATCACGGCGACGTGGACAGCTCCGACGCTGATCGGCTCGACATTGTTTCCGGCGCTGACGCTGACCATCCCGGCAGCTCGGTTTGATAAGTGGAAGGCGGCCACCGAGGGTCCCGACGCTCTGATGCAAGAGCTGTCCGGCGTCGTTCGATATGACGGCACGAACTCCCCGGTGTCTGTTGCTTACCAGACGCTCGACACAACGCCCTGAGTGGCTTTCTGAGCAAACCCCCACCCGATTACACACGGGCAACCCTGGGGGGCCGTTAGGAGCGATCCTACGGCCTCCTAGGGCAGTCTGAGCGGAGGTCGCCTTATGGCTACGAAGGTTCGCACGGGCGACGTGAGGGTTGAGGGCTTGGCTGAGCTGAGTCGGGTTCTCAAGCGGATGGATAGCGACCTGGCGAAAGAGCTTCGCAAGGCGAACAAGGATGCGGCTCAGGTCGCGGCCACGGTATCAAAGTCACGCGCTTTGAGCGTGGGTGGCGTTGCTGCCAAGGTCGCCCCAACCATCCGAGCGTCGGCTGGAGTGAAATCAGCATCGGTCGGCTTCGGTGGCGCTCAAGCCCCGATGGCGGGTGGCGCGGAGTTTGGCGCTAACAGAGACAGACTCCGGCAGCGATCCACCGGCACTTACGTAGGTTACCGCCAGTTCCAGCCCTGGCGCGGCTCCGGCCGCAACGCTGGCTATTTCGTGTACCCGGCGATCCGTGACAACGAAAACCGGATTGTCGAGCAATACACAGATGCGCTTGACCACTTGCTCAGGCGCACATTCCCTGACTAGGAGAGCAAATGTCAAATACAACTCGCCCCTCGCTTCAGCGCAAGACAACTCCGCGATCCGAAAAGGCTCGCAAGGATGCGATGGAAGAGGGCGTTAGTATCAACGTTGATGGTGTGGATTACACCGTACGAACGGGAGACCTATCCGCACTCGACGCCCAGGCGCTCCGTAAAGAGTTGGGCCTGTCTTTCATCGGGCTTATGAAGGCTCTTCAGGATGACCCCGACATTGACCTGATCGCAGGCATTGTCTGGCTCTCTCGACGTGTGAGCGGTGAGCCGATGCTCACATACTCCGAGGTGGCCAAGGACATCGGCTATGACCTTGAGGTCAAGGTGGCTAACGCGGAAGCGCCCACCACTGAGGAGATGGACTCCCCGGAAGCCTGAGGCGGGCTCTTCTGGCTAGCCTGCCCGCCCTCACTCGATTCTACGGCCTCCGGCCTTGGGACTTCGAGCGCATGACGCTGCGCGAAGCCTCTGAGTACGTCTCACAAATGAATCAAGCTAAGGAGGGGGAGTAAGACCTTATGGCAAACAGCCGTCGTGTAACCATTGAATTTCTGGGCGACGACAAGTCGGCCTCACGTACGGCTAAGTCTGTCGACAGTCATACTTCCAAGCTTGGTAAAACTCTCAAGAGTGTTGGCAAGACTGCCGCTGTCGGCCTCGGTGCGGGGTTGGCAGCGGCCACAGCCGGTTTGGTGTCGTTCGGTAAGTCTGCCGTCGAGGAGGCTCGCGAAGCCCAAAAGATCGGCGCACAGACTGAAGCTGTCATCAAGTCGACTGGCGGAGCTGCCAACGTTACCGCTCAGCAAGTGGGCGACCTTGCTGGGGCCATATCGATGACGACTGGCATCGATGATGAGGCCATTCAGTCCGGCGAGAATATGCTCTTGACCTTTACTAACATTCGCAATGAGGTTGGTAAGGGAAACGACATCTTTAATCAGGCTACGAAGATCACCACCGATATGTCGGTGGCGCTGGGCCAAGACATGAAGTCTTCTGCTGTCCTGGTGGGTAAGGCTCTCAACGATCCGATCAAGGGCGTCTCAGCTCTGACACGGGTTGGTGTCGCATTTACCGATCAGCAGAAAAAGCAGATCGAGAGCATGGTTGAATCCGGCCACGAGATGCAAGCCCAAAAGCTAATCCTGGGAGAACTTAACAAGGAATTTAAGGGTTCCGCTGAGGCTCAGGCCACGGCCGGAGACAAGGCTCGTGTCGCGTGGGGCAACTTCCAGGAAGAGATTGGCATGAAGTTGCTGCCGCTCATGGACAAGCTCGCGGTGTTCTTTGTTGAGAAAGTCGTGCCAGCCCTTCAGCGTTTCGCTGCCTGGTTCGAGCGTGAGGGTGTCCCGGCCATCAAGCGCTTCGCGGCCGTCGCGCAGCAAGTCATCGAGCGAATTATCGAATGGGTCAAAAAGAATTGGCCCGAGATCCGTGCGGTATTTAAAGATGTTCTGACCACTGTCGTGCAGCTTGTTCGGAGCGTGCTGGTGATCATTGTCACGCTTTGGAAAAAGTGGGGCGAGGATCTATTCAAAATCCTTGTGCCGATCCTCAAGAACATAGTGGCGCAGATCAAGGCTATCCTCAAGAT
>JBOGJF010000173.1:0-3781 GCA_050747785.1 Vicinamibacteria bacterium | reverse complement strand
CTTCGTAGGCTCGCATGTTGGAGACTGCGAGCGCGAGCTGATTCGCCACCTTCTGAAGAAGCTCGGCATCGGAGCTCGTGTATTGATGGGGCAGCCGGCTTACCACGCTGAGTCCTCCGATGCTTTTTCCATGGAGGATCATGGGCACGGTGCAATAGGAGCGCATGCCGGCGGCGCGAAGGCGATCGTCGCTGGGGAAGCCACGTTCGACCAGCAGATCGCCTCGCAGGACCGGCTGCTGGTTATCGAAGGCGAAGCCGAAACAACACCCCAACCGGCTCATGAGGTCGCCCACCGCAAAACGGACGGGGGTGACATCTCCCTCCAGCGCGAAGAAGCGCAATGCATCGAGGTCGGGCTCATAGATGGCGATGCCCGCGGCATCATAGGGAACGATTCTTTGCAGAGCGCCGCAGGTCGCCCTGAAGAGGTCTTCCTTCTCGAGGTTGGTGATGATCGCGTTGTTGATCTCGAGGAGGCTTCGATACCGCTCGGCGGTATCCACGTCACGATCGGCTGGTCGAATGTCCCTCATGACTTTCTTGGATGCGGGGAGGCGCTCGGCGGTTTCGGCATCTCCGGGGAACAAGGCGTGGAGAGCGTGCCGGCTCATCTACTTCGTCGCCGCCAGCAGGTCGTAGCTCAGTGCCACGTCGAGCCGGGTTCGATTCTCGCTCGTTTCCACCGCGCCGATCCGACGCGACAAGAAAACGGACAGGCCGAACGCCCGATGCACTGCAACCAGGAGCGTTCCGTAGATCCGGTTCCCGCGAGGGAATCGATCGGAGTTCAGACCGTTTCGATCGATCCGCGCGTAGCCGCCGCCGAGAGTGATGGCGGGATGCAACTTTTTCTGCGAGTAGAGCCCAAACCCAAAGCCGGCCTCGGGCGGCAAGCGTTCGTAGACTTCGAGCTGGACGGTATCGAGCTGGGAGCGGTCGGGAAGAGGGAGTCGCACTGCCTGCCGCAGAGTCTCCTCGCCGGATACGTTCGTGTAGTCGGCCGAGACGCCCCCACCCGACGCCAGCTCCTTGCGCCCGAGCAGCTGCCAGTAGTTGGGGCTGCCGAGGCGCCGGAACCGATCGAAAACGGAGGGGTTGTCGAGATCGCCCAGATAAGCATAGGTAATGGAGACTTCGTCGAGTGGCCCGAAGCTCTCGAGCCGACCACGCTGTCCCATGAGGTAGCCATCGAAGTCGTAGCCGGTGACCTCGGTGCTCTCACCATGAGCAATCTCGAGTCCACCGTATTGGATCTCGAGGCCGGCAACCGGCTGTGCGCTGAGATGGAGTTGTTTCAGAAAGAGGTCGGGCTCCTCGCCCGATCCCGACCGAGTAAACCTATTCCAACCGCCCCCGAAACCGTCACCGGTGAAGACGCCGGCGGACAGACCGAGCTTGCCCTGGGTGTCCAGTTTGAGGCGAGTCTTCATCGAGAACTGGTATTGCAGGACACTCTCGCGTTGGGAGCTGCCGCCATCGATAAGACGGTATCGTCCGCTGGTCGCGACGCGACCGAGCTCGAGCCACCCGCCGGTGCCCTTCATGGGGAGCGAGGGAGCATCGGTGAGTTGGGTGTCTCCCGGCCTCATGGCAATGATCATCGGGTCGCTCTTGTCGTCGCCCGATGCCCGGGTAGGAGCGAGCACCGGCAACCCGAGCAGCAACAGAACGAGCACCGACGCTCGCGCGCGCCGGACGCGAGGGGATGTGGGTTCCGTCGCCATGGCGGGCCTGGGATTACTTACTGCTCAGTCGAGCGCGGCGGCCCCCGCCATGGCGATGGCAGCGTCGACTTGAGGCGTGTCGCCGCTCACTCCGATCGCTCCGACGAAGCGGCCCTGATGGAAGAGGGGCACGCCGCCCTCGAGCGGTGTGAAGTCGGCCAGGGCCAAGGTGACCAGGCGTCCGTCTTTGATCTGATCCTCGAAGAACTTCGTGGGTCTTCGAAAATGGGCCGCGGTCCGAGCCTTGCCGATGCCGACCCGGATGCTCCCGACCTGGGTGTCGTCGAGGCGTCCAAGATAAACGAGCTCGCCGCTGTCATCGACGACGGCTATGACGACCGGGATGTTGCGCTTCTGCGCTTCACGGGCGGCCGCCTCGGCTACCTTCTTCGCCCCTTCGAAAGAGATCGAGCTCTTGGCGAGAACCTGGGCCGATGCGGCCGTTGCCAGGAGCGCGCCCGCCACGCAACCTAAGAGCCACCTCGCGTTTCGTTTCACCATGGGTTTCTCCTCCATGGTTACTAGATGGAGGTGAGCGGTCCGAAGTTTCAGGCGTCGAGCAGAAACCTTCGTCTGGCAAGGGATGGGCGCGCAGAGCTCCGCGCGCGGGCGGAGAGTGCGCGACCATCTCATCGATCCGAGGTATCGGGCGGACTCTCTTAATCTTCGCTTCTGACCGAGTCCTCCAGCAGGGGCACGGCGAGAGAGGTCCACCCGGTTTGATGGTTCGCTCCGACGCCTCGCCCCGTCTCTCCATGAAAGTACTCGTAGAAGAGGACGAGGTCTTTCCACGCGGGATCGTTAGCGAAACGGGACTCCCGACCATGGACGGGGCGGCGGCCGTTCCCATCCGGTAAGAAGATGCGCGTCAGCCGGGTGGCGATTTCTTGCGCCACTTGTTTTAGGTTGAGCATGCGCCCCGAGCCGGTCGGACACTCCACCTTGAAACCGTCGCCGTAGAAATGATGGTAGCGCTCCAGCGCTTCGACCAAGAGGTAATTGAGCGGGAACCAGATGGGTCCGCGCCAATTCGAGTTGCCTCCGAAGAGCCCTGTATTCCCCTCTCCGGGAACGTAATCGACACGGTACTCACCGCCATTGGCACGAAAGATGTACGGCTGCTCGTGATGAAAACGTGACAGTGAACGCAGCCCGTAGGGGGACAAGAACTCTCCTTCGTCGAGGACGTAGCGAAGCACTCTTTCGAGTCGTGTTCTGGTGGGTATCGCGAGGAGGCGGTGGCCGTGCTCGCTCCGCTCTTCCATGCAGGCGATCTGTTGCGTGAGGTCGCCGCGGTTCTCGAGGTACCAGCGCATGCGTTTCGCGAAGCCCGGTAGCCGGTCGAGCACCTCCTGCTCCAGGATCCCGCAGGCGAAGAGCGGGATGATCCCCACCATGGAGCGCGTCTTGAGGGGAATACTGTTGCCATTGACTCGAAGCTGATCGTAGTAGAACCCATCGTGCTCATCCCAAAGGCCTCGACCGCCCAATCCGTTGATAGCCTCCACGATGGCCATGAAGTGCTCGAAGAACTTGGAGGCGACGTCCTCGTAGGACGGATCCTCACTGGCAAGCTCGAGTGCCATGGCGAGAAGCGTCAGGCAGTAGAAGGCCATCCAGGCGGTGCCATCCGCCTGCTCCAGCTCCCCACCGGTCGGAAGGGCCTGCGAGCGATCGAAGACGCCGATGTTGTCCAATCCGAGAAAGCCTCCGGAAAAGATGTTTCGTCCCTGCGCGTCCTTGCGGTTGACCCACCAGGTGAAGTTGAGAAGGAGCTTGTGGAAGACCCGGGCCAGGAAGACCCGATCGCGACGACCGCGGGGGCCGGTCATCTTGTAGACGCGCCAGGCGGCCCAGGCGTGTACCGGCGGATTCACGTCGCCGAATGCAAATTCGTAAGCCGGGATCTGTCCGTTCGGGTGCAGGTACCATTCGCGCAGCAGAAGGAAGAGCTGCTCCTTTGCAAACTCGGGATCGACCCGCGCCATCGGCAGCATGTGAAACGCAAGATCCCACGCCGCATACCAGGGGTACTCCCACTTGTCGGGCATCGAC
>JBOGJF010000172.1:0-4209 GCA_050747785.1 Vicinamibacteria bacterium | reverse complement strand
GCCCATGTGGGTACGGCCATGGAACCCGCCGTAGAACGCGATGACCTCGGATCGCCGCGTGTAGCACTTGGCGATCTTCACGGCGTTCTCTATCGCCTCCGCGCCGGTCGTCACGAACAGCGTCTTCTTCGGCGACGGCCCCGGAGCCGCGCGGTTGAGTCGCTCCGCCAGCACGACAGCGCTTTCGTAGGGCACGACCTGCAGGCAGGTATGGGAGAACCGTTCGAGCTGTCGGCGAACCGCGGCAAGCACGCGGGGGTGGAGGTGCCCCGTATTGAGCACCGCGATCCCGCTCGTGAAGTCGATATACCGGTTGCTCTCGACGTCCCAGAGCTCCGCGTCAAGCGCCCGGTCGGCGTAGATGGGATGGAGGTTGCCGAAGCCACGCGGCATCGCGGCGTCTTTGCGTGCTTGGAGCTCGCGGTTGGTTACCATCTTGCCCCCTCCCGTCCGGTCATTTCGTCAGCGCGCGCTCGAGCCGGACCATGTCGCCGCGATAGATCGCGGTGCCCAGGTAGATCACGACGCCGTGCCGGTCCTGGAGGACGCGCCGCACGACGCCGACGGGCGCATTGACGGGGATCTCCAGCAGGTGTGCCGTGTCGAGGTCGGCGGTCGCGATCGTCAGCGTCTGCCGCGCGAACTTGATCTCCACCCCAGGCAGCGTTTCCAGGAGCGGGATCACCATGTGGGTGTCGAACCGCTCCGGCGCCTGCACGTAGAGCGAGCGGTCGAGATACAGGTCGATCAGGGCATACGGCGTGCCCTCATGGACGTGGACGCGGCGCATGTACCGGTACGCGGATGCCGGCTTGCCGTCGCTTGGCTCGAGAGGCGGACTGCCGATCGTGTCCATGACGCGCAAGCTCCGCGGCTGGCTACCCTCCCAGATGCGAATGAGCGAATCCCAGTTCGATTCGAGACGCAGCCAGAGCCTGCGCTGATCGATATCGCGGGAGACGAAGGTGCCCTTGCCCTGATGGCGCTGAACGAGCCTCTCGTTCTCGAGCATGGCGAGCGCCTGGCAGACGGTGACCTGTGCGACGCCGTACTCGCGCGCGAGCGATTGGATCGAGGGGAGCTTGCCCCCCGCCGCGAACTGCCCGGACTGGATCATCTGCCTGAGCAGCGTCGCGAGCTGCAGGTAGAGGCTGCCCGGCGCCGACCGAAGCAGCGCTTTCGGGGCCGCCCGCTTCTCCTTTCTTAACGATCGGCTTGAGGTCATCGGTTGCCCAGACTCCCGGGGAGCACCCCTGGGAGGCGAAATGAGTATACTTGTCTTTCTAATAACCGCAAGACCAGCTGTTAGGCTGCCGATGATCTCTCCCCGACCCCCCCGGCGCCGCGACGCGGCGGCGCTCGGTAACCGGCTGTTCCGCTTCGCAGTCGTTGCCGATACCCACGTCAACGAGCAAGACGGGGCCTCCTCGTCGCCCTTCCGGACAAACGCGCTCGCCAACGACAGGGCCCGGTTCGTGTTCGCCGACATCAACCGACTCGAGCCGCTCCCGGAGTTCGTCGTGCACCTCGGTGATGTCGTCCATCCTGTGCCCGAGCTGCCTACACACGCTGACGCCGTCGCGCGCTTCAAGGCCATCTCGGCGGGGCTGAGGATCCCGCTGCATGTGCTGTCCGGAAACCATGACGTGGGCGACAAGGTGATCGACTGGATGCCGGCCGGCACGGTCGTCACGGAGCATGTGGAGCTGTACCGCCGCTTCTACGGCCCCGACTACTATACGTTCGATGCAAAAGGGTGCCGGTTCATGGCGCTCAATGCCCAGATCATCAACTCCGGCCTGCCTTGCGAGCGCGAGCAAAAGCAATGGGTCGAGAGCCAGCTCGGCGAGCTCAGAGGCGGGCGATGGTTTCTCTGCATGCACTACCCGCCCTACGTTACCGACCGGGACGAGCCGAGCACGTACGACAACATCGACGAGCCGGGCCGCGCCTGGCTGATCGCCCTGATCGAGCGCTACAAACCTGAGGCACTCTTCTGCGGACACGTCCATCACTTCTGGTATGACGTTCTCGGCGGGACGGAGATGTACCTCCTGCCTGCGACGTCCTTTCTTCGACACGATTACACGGAGTTCTATCGCGTCGAGCCGGGACCAGAGCACGGCCGGAACGACGCCGCAAAGTTCGGCTACTTCGTCGTGGACGTGCACGAGGGCGGGCACGTGGCACATTGCATCCGCACGTTCGGCGCGACCCTCGCGGCCGCGGATACTACCCCCGCTTCGGTGAGAGATCGCCGACTCGAGCCGGTGCATACCAAGACGAACCGCAGCGCCCCGGTGGGTGTCGACCTCCGCCACCCGTGGGCTGAACTCGTCGAGATCGCGGCGACCGGGGGCGTGCAGGAGTTCGAGAGGAAGAAGGCCCGAAACGACTATCCACTGCTCGCGCTGTGGGAGATGGGAGTGCGACGCCTCCGGGTCCCGCTCCAGGACTTCCTTGATCCCCGCGTTCGGCACCGCATGCGCCTGCTTCGCGAGATCGGGCACGAGTTTCACGCCTACTGCTTCGATGTTCCCGCCGGTCCGGCGTTCGGGGCCCTCGAGAGCGATGGCGGGCTCGTGGATTCGCTCGAGATCGTCCTGCCGTGGAGCCGGATGCGCGAAGCGCTCCGCGCGACGCGCGCTCTTCGCGCCGCGACCGGAGTCAGAGTTCATCTGTCGAAGCTGCGCAAGCACGAAGACGCCAGGTTCGACGGGTCCCGCTTCAGCCACTTCATCAACCACGGCTTCGTGATGGCGGAGACCTTTCAGATCACCGAGTTGCTGGCGGCCGATCCTCGCCGCGAGGGATTCGACGGGCTCGTTTTCAGAGTGCCCCGGCATGAAGCGCCGGTTCGCGCCATCAAATCGATCCATTGCCATTCACGCGAGACCGATCGCAACGCCGTGGTGCACGTCCGGCTCGCTGCGGAAGACCCGGCGGTAGCCATGAACGAGGATCTTGCCAACGCGTGTCGAGTCGCCGAGACGGTTTTCGCCGGCCTCGCCCACCCGGAGATCGCCGTCTATCTCGACACGTTCATGGACGTCGATCGGGGGTACTTCCCGCGGACGGGCTTCATCGACAGACGCTACAACCCGAGGCCGGCGAGCCGCGTCTATGCGGCCCTGCACGCAGCACTCGCAGACAGTGCGGTCGCGTATGTCGCCGAGGAGCGCTCGGAATCGCTCACGATACTCTTCGGTCGCACTCGAGACTCTGAGCTCGCGCTCGTGCTTCCGACGAGCCCCCAGCTGTTGTCACTGGGCCGATGGGCCGGGATCTCCACCTCGACGAGTCACTCCATCGAGATCGTCGATCTCGCCGCCGGCGTATCGAAAGACACGCCGGTCATGGCAGGTGAGCCGGATTCCAGCAGACCTCCCGGGAGTGTTGCGATCGAGATCAGCGGTCCGACGTTGGTGAGGATCGCCCGCTGAGCGACCCCCGCACACGGCCGCGAGCGCATCTCACTCGCAACCTTTCGTCTAATGCGTTGCGAGTCGCCGCTAGGAGGCGTCGGTTTCTCGGTGACGATCTGAAATCTCGCCTGCACCCGCCCACGGCTCGTCAAGCAGGGAAGGAGCTGTGTCTATCTACGACCGGGAACGAGTACCGGTCCTTGGTTCGGTGAATTGTGGAGGTCCCGAGCACGATCTTCGGCCATCCGTCGCAGGCTGTCTGTGCTCCATCGCTGAATTTCTTCATCGATGAGCTCTTCTAGGCGGACCCGGTTCTCGACAGCCGCGCCCGCCTCTGGGTTCTCATCGATGGTTCGGAACCAGGGTGGATTGCTACCCATTCCGTCGGCGACGGCGGTCTCTACCAATACGACTGGGTCCCGCTCGAGCACGCCCTCAAGAATCCCGGGAGCGTGATCTCCGATCTCTCTGTGCGTTGCGGTAGGACCCGGACTTCTTCGACTACGGTAGTACTCCTCCACATCCGAGCGGATCCGAGCCTGGAAAGCGGCATCGTCGGCGGACATGCGCGCGCGCTCGGACTGAAAGTCTCGCTGAGTGTCCTCGGCGAACCGCCTTTGGCGAGACGCGATATTCTGCTCGATGCGCGCGAACTCTTCTTGAATACCAGCAGAGACCGGCGATCTTCTAAAGCCGTCGACGGCATTGCGCTGCGCGCGCGCATTCGCCTCGACCCGCGCACGACACTCACCCTGCTGCAGTCGGCGGTACGCTAGCATCCCCC
>JBOGJF010000171.1:0-2744 GCA_050747785.1 Vicinamibacteria bacterium | reverse complement strand
CCCCTCCGTAGGGTCGATGGACGTCTACCTGAGAGGAAATGAGGTTGGAAAGAATGCGACGGCCGTCCTCGACGACGGCCGACGACGTCTCGTCACAAGAGCTCTCAATCCCAAGGATGAGCACTCGATACCGGACTAAGCAGCCTGCGTCTTCGCGCTCAGGCGTCTCAGCGCCTCGGCGAAGGGCGAGCGGGCCACGCCGTTTTCGCAGACGATCGCCGTCACGTAGCGGTGGGGCGTGACGTCGAAAGCCGGGTGCTCCGCTCGGACCCCTTCGGGGACGATCGGGACGCCCTGAAAATGGGTCACTTCGCAGGGGTCTCTCTGCTCGATCGGAATCTGATCCCCGGAGGGGATGCTGAGGTCGAACGTGCTGGTGGGGGCCACCGCGTAGAAGGGAATGCCGTGCTCCCGTGCCAACACGGCGACGGTATACGTCCCGATCTTGTTCGCGACGTCGCCGTTCGCGGCGATGCGATCCGCTCCCACCACGACGAGATCGATCTTCTTTCTCGCCATGAGGTGGCCGGACATGTTGTCGGTGATGAGCGTGACCGGGATCTCGTCTTTCGCGAGCTCCCAAGTGGTAAGTCGTGCACCTTGCAAGAAGGGTCGAGTTTCGTCTGCGTAGACCTCGACCTTTTTCCCGGCTTCGACCGCGGCTCTCACGACACCCAGTGCGGTTCCATAGCCGGCGGTTGCCAGCGCGCCGGCGTTGCAGTGTGTCAGGATGCGCGCGCCGTCCGGCACCAACTCGGCGCCGTGCTTTCCCATGCGACGGTTGGTCACGATGTCCTCTCTCTGTATCTCGAGGGCCTCCTCTTCCAGCCCCTCCGCCAGACGCGTCGGCCCCTCGGCCAGAAGCTCCTCGAAGCGCGACTTCATCCGCTCGATCGCCCAAAACAAATTCACCGCCGTGGGGCGCGTCTGCCGCATCAGCTCGCAGACCGCGTTCAGCGTCTGTCTCAGCGCCCTCTCGTCTTTTGCCGAAGCCTGCTTGATGCCCAACGCGATACCCATGGCTGCGGAGACTCCGATCGCCGGCGCGCCCCGCACGACCATGTTGGTGATGGCTGCCGCGACCTCCGGAGCGCTGCGGCAGGTCAGATAGCTCTCCCGCGTGGGGAGAAGGGTTTGATCGAGAAAAGCGACCGCGTCGCCTTCCCAACGAATCGTGTCCAGCAAATCGTATCCCTCCGGCCAAAAGATCATAGCGAGGAGACGCCACCGCGCGCAAACATCAGCCGCACTAGTGCCGTGGGGCCCCACCCGCCGTCTGACTCGTTCGAGTCCGGCAACCGAGCATATTGGCGGCCGTCCAGGCTTTCGTCGGCGCGTTCCTCAATGCTCGCTCACTCCTCATTCGCTCGCGCAGGACCGTTTCTCAACAACCTGCGTCCCGGCCCATGTTAGCGGCCGATCCGAGCAGCTCGAGAACTCTAGGACCGTACACGTTCTTCCCGAGCGGCCAACATTGCGCGTGATCCGCGCCGGCGATGACCAGATGCTCCGTCGGACCGGAGGACCGGGCGAGAAGGCGCCGGCCGTGCTCAGGTGTCATCCTTCGATCCTCGGCCCCACTCACCAGCAGAAGCGGGCGACTCCCCAGCGCCTCGACCGCATCCCCGATGTGCACGCGAAACAGATTGCACTTGCACAAGAGAGACGCTGCGGCCAGCACCAGCGGGACGATAGGGAACGACGGCACGTGAAACCGCAACCGAACGGTGTCCGCCAAAACGTGATCCAGGCGCTCGAAGCTGGATTCGGCGATGACTCCTTGGATTTGGGCGAACCGGGCCGCGGCAAGGAGCGCGGTGGCGGCGCCCATCGAGACCCCCCAGACGACGGACCGTTCCCCCAGCTCTCGCTCGGCCAGCATGCGGAGCGCCTCGCCGACATCGGCGGCCTCGAGCGGACCGAGCGACACGGCGGCCGGAGAGCTCTCTCCGTGCCCGCGCTGGTCGTATAGCAGGGCCGGGTAACCTTGGTCGAACAAGAAGCGGGCGTGATCCAAGTAAGAGCTCTTGTGATCCGTGTATCCGTGGAGCACCACCACCGGTGGCTTGGTCAGCTCCGGACCGATGAGCCAACCGGCGAGGCGCAAACCGTCGTGAGAGGCAAAAGTCACGCATTCGAAGGGCAGACCTACGCTCTCGGGCGTCAGTTGGGACGGTGTTCTTCTCGGGGGGTGAATCAGAAGCTGGGCCGCGAGGAAAGAAACCGCCACCAGCCCCGCGAGCCCGATGAGGACGAGCCCGGCGAAAACAGTCACCCGGATCTCGGCATCGATTCGACTCGCCCCGCGAGGACGCGCGGGCTCTCTCGCAGTCTAGCGAGGCGAGAGAGCCCCTAGGAATATGGTTAGAGCGCGGGCCACTTCACGAACAAGATACTGAGCGAGATGACGAACACATAAATGACGAGTGATTCGATCAGCACGACGCCCAGCAAGAAGACGAAGCGGATCTGAGGGGCCGCGCCAGGATTCCTGGAAATCGACTCGCACGCGGCGGCAGCCGCCTTGCCCTGCGAGTAGGCTCCGGAGGCGGCGGCCAGCGCGAGCGCAAAGCCCCCGGCTATCAGCGCCCACTGGGTGACCCCTGCATTCCAGACAGACTCCCCCTGCGCGTAAACGGGAGTCCCCATCATGATAAAGGCGAGCGACCCTAGGGTCGCCAGCGACAGAATTCTTTTCACCAGACTATCCTCCTTTCGCAGACAACGAGTGGCTTGCCCTCGAC
>JBOGJF010000170.1:0-5459 GCA_050747785.1 Vicinamibacteria bacterium | reverse complement strand
GCGAAGGAGCGTGTCGACCTGCTCTTTGAGACGACCCTGCATCAGGGCGATGGTGGTCAAGTTCTCGGAAAACTCCTTGTCCGAATACTCCTCCCGGTCCCGGATGATCTTGAACGTCGCCGCCACGATCTGCCGCTGCCGCATGGAGAGCGCGTTGTCCATTCCCGCGCCGCCGGCTCCGCCCATGCCGGACGGCGATTGCCGATAGTCCCTACCGAATGGGCGCACCTCCAGAAAATAGATATCGGTCGTCGCGGTTTGGCCCCCATCTACCCCGTTGGCGTCCGTGGCCCGGGCAAAATAGGAAACGAAGTCGCCCGCCTCGAGATTCAGCTCTTCCATGAAGAACGTGTGACCCGCCGACACCTCTTTTCTTGCCGCCGCGGCTCCGCCATGGAGCTGCACGATTTGTTCTTCCGCGCCGTTCACCGAGTAGACGAGCTCGAGCCGCTTGACTCCGTAGTCGTCCTCGGCCCGCGCCTCGGTGAAGACCTCTTCGATGTTGCTCACTTTGGCGTCCCGGCCGGGCTTCAAGAACGAGACAGTAGGAGGCTGATCTTCCAAGACCTCGATGGTGAAATCCGGAGATCCTTTGTGCATCCCGCCATCGAACGCGGCGAGCTCGATACTATAGAACCCATCTTTGTCGACGGCCAGGTTGGCGGAGAGCGTGCCGTCCTCGTTTAGCACCATGGCCAGCGGCTCCGCGCCTTCGACACGGAGCGCTCCGCTCGCGACCGCCACCGTTGGCGTCGCACGGACGACGACCGTCGTCCCCTTGAGCGCAGCGATATCGCCACCGTCCTCCACGACCTGAGGAGCGAGACCGGTGTAGTCAGGAAAGTGATATTCCAGATCGACCCGGCCGACGTACGGCAAGTCGGACACGTCGATACGAAAACCCGGTGAGCGAACACCGCTCGCCTCGACGAAATAGTCCGCCGCCACCTGCAGATCGAGCAGCATGTACATGTAGGTGCCTTCGACCTCGTCGATGGCCATTGGCCACCGGTTGAACTTCTCCTCCCCATCCGACTTCACGACGATCTCGACCCGCTCGGCGTCGAATCCCTCCAACCGAGCGTGAACCATCTGATCCGCCCCGCGGGCTACGCCGATATGGCCGGGCTCGACGACAATGGAGTAGGGGTTGTCGGCTCGCGCGCTGCTCCAAGGTTTCAACAGGAGTGAAGCTCCGTGTCGAAGGAACGCCGGGCTGAGCAAGATAACCAGCATCCCTAATGCCGTAATCGCCGCCACCGCGCCCGAGGCCTGCTGCAGACGCCGTCGCTCGATGCGACGCCCGTACTCGTTCGAATAGCATCGCTCGATGGCGACTTCGACCAGCCGGTCGATGAGAGCCGGGGACAGGTTCGTTCGGCCCGACTCGCTCACTGGGTTCACTTGGCTCTCTTGGTTGGCGCGGTTCTCGCCTGCCGAGCCGACTTCGACCGCGCTCACCACCGCCGCCTGCAAGGAAGGATCGTGCTCTTCGATGTAGAGCGCGACTTGTTGATCGCTCACCCGCTTCAGGAGCGGGACCACGAGGAAGCGCACGATCAACGCGATGAGCCCAAGGTACGTCAAGGCTCGGAAGGTCCACACCGACCAGTCGCTGTAACGGAACTGATCCATGCCGAAGGCGGAGAGGGCCAACCCCGCCATGACCGCGGTCAAGACGATGGCCGCGCCCCGAAGCGCCTGGCGAAGCCGCCAGCGATTGCGCACATGGTGGATCACTCGAATGAGCTCATCGTAGCTGGACATCAATCGGGTGTTCATCATCGCGCTACCTCTCTTGTCTTCATCGATTCGGATCTCGTCCCGGTCTCGTCCCGAATACCTCTATTCTACCTTCCTTTGTCTACTTTCACCTGGCCAGGCGGGACAGCCGGTTGGACCAGAACGTCTCGGCGGCCAAGAGCACAAGAGCCGCAACCAGCAGGTACCACCAAACCCTTTGTCTCTGATCTTGCTCCATGGGAGTCCCCGTCCCGGCTACCTGAATGCCGTCGGTATCCCGCGAGCTCACAGCGGCTTTGACTTCCTCGGGATCGAGCCGCGAGAGATCCGACTCGGTGAGATCCAGATTGGCAGCCAGGCTGAGCGGCCCCGCCGCATCCGACTCCAGATAACGGATTTCGTAGAATCCCTTCTCCTCCAACTTCATTAGTTGCCGATCCTCTTGCCGCGAGAGGAAAGACTTCTCCCCCGAGGGCGAGATCACCACCACCTCTCGGCTGGCGGGCCCGCTCTCCGAGCCGGCCAGCTCGAGCTGCCGGGAGAGGTCCAGCACCTCGCCCACCGAGTGCCAGGGTCTCGCCTCCGCATACCCGGCCGCGTACTTGACGAGTTGGTGGACGAAGGGCAGGTAGACCGGTTGCAGGGCCAAATCGTTCCACTGCGTGTCGAGCGTGGAGGTCCATACCAGGACACGGCCGGCTCCCAGTATCCTCTCCGCGAGGGCAATGGCCCCGTCGTCGAAGCGCGCGAGTGTCTTACCGTTTCGGACCGACCCGTTGGTCACCAGCGGCCGGTATCGAAAAAACCGCGCCGGAGAGAAATCGCCGCTTCCCGGCGAGCTGAAGAGCTCGAAGACCGGGTGGCCGTAGTCGATGTAAGCCAAAGTACCTCCCCAATCGGTGGACCGATCCGCCGGCACACCCACCGGCGCGGGCAGGAGCTCGGCCGCCGCCCCGTCCCACGCGCTCGAACCACCCTCGGTGCCGAGCGCAATCACCAGCCCGCCTCCGGACTCCACGAACTCGGTAAGAAGCTGGGCGGCTGCATTGCTCGGTGGCGGCGCGTCGTTCAGAAAAACAACGGCCCGTCCGCGCAGGTCCGCCTGGCTCAGCTCGGTTGATCTCTTGACATCGAACCCAAAACGAGGTCGGTCGCCGATGGCGAGGGCCTGACGAAGATACAGACTACGGCTGGAAGGCACGCCGGGCCCGTGCAAAACCAATACCGATACCGACTGCCCCGGCCAGATCACGAATTGGAACGTGTTGTCCACAGGCAAGGCGTCCTCAGAGGCTCGGACGACTCCCCGGGAGACCCCTTCCGGCAGCGTGAACGGGTCGAAGGTGACGGTCACCGAGCTGTTGGGGTCCAAGCGGACCGTCTTCTCCCGAAGGGGTCGACCTCCCAGCTCCAACTCGACGTCGACGTCCTCGAAGGCCTGGGCCCCCTTGTTGGTGAGGCGAGCCGAAGCCACGACGCGTTCCCTTCCGGAGACCGGCTCGCGCTCCAACACAACGTCTGTCACAGACACGTTCGACGTTTCCTCGTCGGAGAGATCGACGGTGCGGAGCTCGGTGCCGGTGGGAAACGCGATCTCGTCGTGACCGTCCCAGCCCACGCGCTGGAAGTCGGTGATGAGCACGACTTCCTTTCGGGGAAGGTTCGAGTCCCGGAGCAGCTTGTTGGCAAGCTGCAACGCGGGCCCGTAACGGGTCGTTCCCGAGCCGAGCCTGGCCTCGTCGATGAGGGCGTTGAGCTCGACGGAGTCCGCGGTGGGCTGGTTGGCCACCACCGCACGATCCGCGAAGAGGATCAGGCTCGCCTGGTCCTCGGGGGTGAGGGCATCCACTGCCCCATGCGCCGCCTCGATCGCTCGGGCCCAACGGTCGCCGTATCCCATGCTGTAGGACCGATCGACGAGGATCACGACGTGCCGGGCTCCGGCGATCGACACCACCGCGCGGCCGGGCTGCTCCAGGAAAGGACGGGCAAAAGCGGTAACCAGAAGCACCAGGGCTAGACAGCGCATCAGGAAGAGCAGCCAGTGCTTGATCTTCTGGCGCCGAACGGAGCGATAAGGGATCTTCGTCAGGAACATCAGAGAGGGAAACGCCACCACCTCTCTCTTCTCGCGATTGGTGAGATGAATAATGATGGGAACGGCGAGCGCCACGAGACCAACGAAGAATGCGGGGGTGAGAAAGCTGAGCCCCATCATCGCACCCGGCTCAAACGCTCACGATTCGAGAGATACGTGAAGAGCGCGAAATCGAGCGGGGTCGAGGTATCGAACAGCGCATAGTCGATTTGATTGTCTCCGAGTGAGCGGGAAAGCGTCTGGACGTGCTGGTCGATCATCTTGCGGTATTGCTCCCGCAGATACTCCGGGATCACCGGGATCGCCTCGTCGGTTTCGAGATCGCGGTAGTTCGCCGCCTCTTCGAACGGGAATTGGATCTCGGCGGGGTCCAGGATGTGAAAGACGATGAGATCGTTCCCCTTGTAGCGCAAGATCTTCAACGCGTTCAAGACCGACTCCGGCTCCTCGTAGAAGTCGGAGATGACCACCATGATACCCCGCCGTCGAATGGCCTCGGCCACCTTGAGGAGGGGGGGGCCGAGCGCTCCGCGACGGGAGCTCTGGATCCGGTCGATGACGTGTAACGCGACGTCGAGGTGCTTGGCGGAGGGCGGCACGAAATCGACGATGTCCTCGTCGAACGTGACCAGCCCGACGCGGTCCCGCTGCTTGCTGGAAAAGTAGGTCAGGCACGCCGCCAGGTACCTGGAATAGTCCAGCTTGGAGATCCCCCGGCTCGCGAAGCTCATCGATCGGGAGATATCCAAGAGCGTGGTGAAACTGGTGTTGGTGTCGGCTTCGAACTCCTTCACGTAGAACCGGTCGCTGCGGGCGAAGAGCCGCCAATCGATCCTCCGAATGTCGTCTCCCGGCATGTAGGCGCGATGCTCCGCGAAATCGACCGAGCGACCGAGGTACGGCGAGCGATGCAGCCCACTGATGAAGCCTTCCACGACCGTTCTCGCGAGTAGCTCTAGGTTGCCGATCTTTTCGAGCGCCTTGGGATCGAGAAACCGCGCCGAATCGGTCGGCTCGGCGTTGAGACGGCTTCCTCTCATGGCGTGGTCAATCTCCCCTCAGCTGGTTCTCACATCTGCGACTTGGGCATCGAGACCGCATCCAATAGCTGATCGATGATCTGACCGGACGTGACCCGTTCCGAATCGGCATGGAAGTTCGTCAGCACTCGGTGGCGGAATACCGGGTGCGCCAGGCTCCGTATGTCTTCGAAGCTCACGTGGTATCGGCCCTCCATCAACGCTCGCGCCTTGCCACCCAACACCAGGTATTGCGCGGCCCGCACACTGGCGCCGTATTCGACCCACTTCGTGACGAAGTCGGGAGCTTCCGCCTGCCTAGGACGGCTCATCCGTGCCAGGCTCACAGCGTAACGCATCACCGCCTCCGAGACCGGAACCCTGCGAACGAGCTTCTGGAAGGCGACCATGTCCTTCCCGGTGACCACGTGCTTGAAATCCAAATGCTGCGGCGCCGTCGTCGACCGGACCACTTCGAGCTCCTCGTCCTCGGGCAGATAGTCGATGATGATATCGAACATGAACCTGTCGAGCTGCGCTTCCGGCAGCGGATACGTGCCCTCGAGCTCGATGGGGTTCTGAGTCGCGATCACGAAGAA
>JBOGJF010000169.1:0-4252 GCA_050747785.1 Vicinamibacteria bacterium | reverse complement strand
GTTCAGAACGTCGGTGGCGCACACCTGACAGTAACGGAAGTTCTTGATGAGGCGTCCCTTCACCACGTCGATCTTCTCCTGGGTCGACTCGTCGACGACGCTGGACACCAGACTAGTGAGCTTGATCGAATCCTTCTGGTCCTCGAACAGCTTCAACTCGAGGGCCTTGTGCAGCCGCTCGTTCGTGGTGTAGTCGAACTGCTTCCCCTCGATGGCGAGCGCTCCGATATAGTTCATGATCTCCCGACGGAAATCGTCCTTGCGCGAATCGGGGATCCCGATCTTTTCCTCGATGGAGCGCATCAGCCGTTCATCCGGCTCCTCGTCCTGGCCCGTGTATTTGTTACGAACTCGTTCCTTCTGAGTGTAGGCCTTGATGTTGTCGATGTAGTTGGCGCAGAGCTTCCGGATCGCCTCCTCGTCGGCAATGATGGCCCGCTGCACCTCGTTCTTCACGATGTCTTCGTATTCTTGCTTGACGACCGACAGGAGCTCCTTGAACCGTTTCCTCTGCTCTTCCGCCGTGATGAGGCTGTGATGCTGGAGACCCGACTCCAACTCGTTCAACACCATGAACGGGTTGACGCAGGTGCCCGCCTGATCGGAGACGAGCGCATTCGAGATCTTGTCCTGCACGTATCTCGGCGAGATGCCCTCCATCCCTTCCCGAGCCGACTCCCTCTTCAACTCCTTGATGTTGTCATCGGTGAAGCCGGGCAGGGTCTTACCGTCGTAGAGCTTGAGCTTCTGAATGAGCGTGAGCCCCGCCTTCTTCGGTTCCTCGAGACGGGTCATCACCGCCCACATGGCGGCCATCTCCACCGTGTGGGGAGCGATGTGCTTTCCGCGTATCTTGGACGCGTTGTAATCCTTCAGGTAGACCTTGATTTCGTCGTTGAGCCGAGTGATGTACGGAAAATCGATCTTCACCGTTCGATCGCGAAGGGCTTCCATGAACTCGTTGTTCTGGAGCCTTCGGTACTCCGGCTCGTTGGTGTGACCGATGATCACCTCGTCGATATCGGTTTGCGGAAACTTCTTGGGCTTGATCTTGTGCTCCTGCGAAGCTCCCAGCAGGTCGTAGAGAAACGCCACGTCCAACTTCAGGACTTCGATGAACTCGATGATCCCGCGGTTCGCGATGTTGAACTCCCCATCGAAGTTGAAGGCGCGCGGGTCGCTGTCCGAGCCATACTCGGCGATCCGCCGGTAGTTGATGTCCCCGGTCAACTCGGTCGAATCCTGGTTCTTTTCGTCCTTGGGTTGAAAGGTGCCGATACCGATGCGGTCCTTCTCCGACAGGATCAGCCTTCGGACCGTTACGTGCTCGATGATCTTCGTCCACTCACCGTCGTACTTGCGTAGCAGCTCACGATAGATCTGGCGGCAGGCGGGACACAGCTCTCCCTGGATGTTGATCTGCTCGGTCTCTTTCTTCCCTGCGTTCAATTTTTCCAGCACCACGGAGCGAGACTCGATGGGAAAGAGGTGGAGAGGGTCCTCATGCATGGGACAGTCCATCTCGTCTCCGCTCTGAGCATGTTCGGGCAGAGGCTCCGCAAGCCCCTTCCACCGGAACGTATAGAGCGCTCCCTCGGGCGTTTTCGAGTACTCTTCCAATCCCTTCTTGAGGAGTCGCACGACCGTGCTCTTGGCGCTCCCCCCCGGACCGTGGAGAAGCAGCACGCGTCGCTCTGTCCCATAGCTCCGAGCCGCGGCCTTGAAGACGTTGACCATGTGCATCAAGGAGCTGTCCAAACCGAAGATGGCATCGACTCCGTCGAAGGGTCGGTCTTCGAAGAAATGGTACTTGACAAGGTTCCGCTTGTTCTCCGTGTACTCCGTCACGCCGTGGGAGACGATCATGTCGTACACGCGCTGGAACGCGCTGCGGGCGACTTTCGGATCTTTCGCGACGCTTTGGAGGTAGTCAGAGAAACTGCCTTCCCAATGCTGTTCTCGGAATCGCTTCTGGTCCTGAAGCCCGTTGATGATGGACACAATCTCCTGACTGAAACTCATGAGGCCTTACCCTCCGTGTTCAGATAGAAGCGGCCACATCGTGGTCTGGTTGAAAGTTGGCTTACAAACCATGATAGGAATGGGAGTCCCGTTTGTCAATTGAATCCCAAGGACATACCGTCGAGCGAAGCGTGCTCGGGTGGCGGGCGCGGTGCCACCGAAAGGGGACAGTGTCATAAGCGACGGCTGGAGCCGCCCGAGGCGGCTTAGGGCGGCGTCGTCCCAGGCGTTGCGTCCGGCGCCACGCGCCAGTTGTAGTCGCAGAAAGGCGAGATCGTACCTTGTTCCCTAATGTGCTCGATGAGTAGGTTCCTGACTTCCTCGGAGGATCGCCAGAGAACGTCCGCATTCTTCAGCATTCGATAGCCTCCGCCTCCCGCCGCACGATAGTTCGTCGTGACCAACTTGAAGGTCTCGTCGGGATCCATCTCCCGGCCCTGATAGCTGAGCTCCTGGATGCGTTCACCGACCGGCCGCGTGGGGTCGATCCGGTAGTGGGCACCCGCCAGCATGTCGAAGTTGTAGGCGCGCACAGCCGGATTGGGCTCGATGAGGAGTTCACCGGTCTCGGGATCGGGACGAATGGCCTGGTAGTAGCGGGCCGAGTGCTCCAGTGCCTCCTTGACGTCTCGGCCGCTCACCTCCACCACGACCAGCGTATTGTCGTACACATAGAAGGAGAAGAGCTCCCGGACGGTTATCGGCCCGGCATCGATCCCGTCGAATCGGTAAGGCAAGAGTGCCGCCATCGAGAGCTGCGCGCCGCTCGCCTCCAGCATGACCTGCTGGAGAAGATCCATCATGGGGGTGTCCTGGAAGCGCGCTCGCTCGGCGCTGATCGCGGCCTCCGCCTCGCCAACGACACTATTAATGTAGGCCATGGTGCGATCGTGATACGGCCGAGCCAGGTCGAGCACGTCCCGGTTGGGCTCGACCCCGGCGGTTTCGAGCAAAGCGCCTTCCCAGCGCCCGACCCGAACGTCGCCCGATACGCCTCGCTCGATGTAGAGATCGACACGGCATAGGGAATCTCCCCAACGGCCCGGCTCACAGACCACGACCCCGTTGACTTCCTGCGGCTCGATCTGCTGATGGGAATGCCCCAGGAGAACGACGTCGATGCCCGGAACGTCTCGGGTCAGCCGGTAGGCCTGGTTCTCGTACTCCGTTTCATTCGACAAATTGGTGAGGAGATCCCTCTCCAGGCCCTGATGCGTCACCACCACGACCACGTCGGCCCCTTCCTTTTCGCGCAGCAACGGGACGTAGCGGCGGGCCGTCTCCACGGTGTCCAAGAACGTGAGCCCCGCGTAGTTCTCCGGACTCTCCCAGTTGGGGACATTGGGCGTGATGAGGCCCAGGATTCCCACCCGCACTCCGTTCACGTCCTTGACCAAGTAAGGCGTGAAGAACGGCGTTCCGTCGTCTCGCACGACGTTCGCGGATAGCCAGGGAAAGGAAGCGTCGTGACGTGCGCTCTCGATGGACGCCAGACCAAAGTTGAACTCGTGGTTACCGACCGCCATCGCGTCGAAGCGAAGATGGTTCATGGTGAGCATCATGGGGTCGGGAGGACCCGGGGCACCGCCAGGACGAGCGTGCTTGCGATGATGATAGTAGCCGACCGGTGACCCCTGGATCGTGTCTCCGGCGTCGAGTAGCAGAACGGGCTGCCCTTCCGCCCGCACTTCCTCGACGAGCGTCGCCACGCGCGCGAGACCGACGTCCGCCTCACGGCCCTGGTAGTAATCGTATGGATAGATGTACGCGTGAAGATCGCTCGTCTGGAGCAACGTGATACGTTGCGGCGGGGCGGGTTGTGCTTGGAGCGGACTTCCCAGGAGAAAGACGACGATGGCCCATGCCGCCAGGACCAGCCGCTTCATGTCTTCCTTTATACCTTGCCCCTCCTCCCGCAGCCAGTGCCGATCCAACTCGCCCAGTGAAAGCGACTCGCGATTGCACCGCCACCCGAATATGCGCTAGATTCCGCGTAGCTTCCCTTCCCCAACCTGACCCGAAAGGGAGCGTGGCTTGTGTACCCGGCGCATGCATTGAGGCGATTCCCATGACCCCCGGTGACGATCCACCGAAGACCCTGTCGCCCAACGAGGCCACCGCGCTCGCGCTCCTGGTGATCGTGGTTGGGGCGCTCGCCTTCGCCGCCTTTTCCTTCCTCACGTTCGGCCTCCCTCTGCTGGTCGTGGCCGTCGCGGGGCTCATCTGGATC
>JBOGJF010000168.1:0-2097 GCA_050747785.1 Vicinamibacteria bacterium | reverse complement strand
ACAGAGAAATGAGTGACACCGCCAGCACGAGCAAACGGGGGCTCAGAGTGCGGAACCGAAGGGAAGAGTGCCCTTGCTCGATACGAATCCAATCGACCGCGATGCCGAGGCGACGCGGCTCCGTGGTTTCGCTGAGGAGACGGATCTCGAGTGGGCCACCGGGAAGCGTGACCGGAAGCCGCTCGGTACGGAAGCGTCCTGGACGGGCTAGGAAACTACCGGCCTGGGCACCCGAGAGGTAGACCCGTACCCGGACTGTTTCGTCCACGAACCGAGCGTAGCGGAGGACGAGGGTCGCGGGTCCCGGTGACACGGTTACCGGAGGCGCGACGGAGGCCCTCTCGCCCGTCCAACGGAACGTCACCGGGAGGTGCTCTTCGCTGTCCGTGAATCCCGTGAGATAGGCGCCGGTAGACGGACCGATGTCGATGGTGAGCGGCGAGCGCGCGAAGGAGGCCAAGCCGAAGAGGGCCTCGGTGGCCAACAGCAGAACGGCGAGTGCGGCGGCGGGCCGCCACATCTTAGGGCTCGGGCTCTTCGAAGAGATATTCCAGCGCGCGCTGCATCTGCTCTCGGCTCATGGCCGCGAATCGCTTGATGACCACGTCACCTTTGCGGCCGATGAAGAACGTGGCCGGTAGAGTTCCGGTCCACTCGGGATCGATGCGGTGCATGAACGCTTCGACGTCGTCGGTTTTCATGACGTAAATGGGAAAGTCGGAAGGGTGTTTTTCGAGAAAGGGGAGCAGATCGGATTCGACGCGTTTCGGGGAGTCCGCGGACACCGAGATCACAGTTAGGCCCCGAGCGCGGTGGGTCTTTTCGATGGCCACGATCTCCGGGAACTCGACCAGGCAAGGAGGACACCAAGTAGCCCAGAAGTTCAGAAGGACGACGCGGCCGCTCTGCTGGTGCACGAGGTCCTTGATCTCGCTCGCATCCACTAAGCGGGGAGCCTGCCTCGCAAGTCCGTCCACGGACGAGGGGGCGATCGCGAGAGCCGCGGCGAAGAGCAGCAATCGGCGCATCGTCCCTATTTCTTCTCGTCCAGGATCTTCTTGAGCGTCTCGATCTCCCGGTCGAGCCTCTGCTGCTTCTTCGAGAGGCTCATGAGGTACGTGAAGAGCGCGATCCAGATGACCATATATGCGGTAAAGAGGAAGCTCATCGGGCCTCTAACCGTCGGTGAAGGTGCTCGATCTCTTGTTGAGCATGCGCGATTTCGAATCTCTTGGCGAGTAGCAAGAGGAAGAGGAACAGAAAGCCGGCGAGACTCATCATCAAGGCTTGTGCCATGAGGGCGTCGAGGCCGGAGCCCTCGCCCCCCATGATGACCGGCTGTGGGTGCTGGGTGCGCCACCAGCGGATGGAAAAGTACACGATGGGAACGTCCACGAAGCCCACGATCCCCGTGACCGCCGCCAGGTTGGCCCGCTTGGACTCATCCGGCACGTAGCGTCGCAGCATCAGGTAGCCGACGTAGATCAACCACAAGACCAGAGCCGTCGTGAGCCGGGCGTCCCAGGTCCAGTAGATGCCCCACGCCGGTTTGGCCCACAGGGGACCGGTGAAAAGCCCCATGCTCGTGAAGACGACGCCGATCTCCGCGGATGCCAGAGCGAGCGTATCGTATCGGCGCTGACGGGTGATGAGATAGGCCACGCTGGCCCCGAAGACGATGGCGAATGCCAGGAAAGCGATCCACCAGCTCGCGACGTGGAAATAGAAGATGCGCTGCACGTCGCCCATCGTCCTTTCCTGTGGCGCGTAGATGAAGGCGCCGTAGAGTGCGACGCTGATGCTAATGAGAGTGAGGGGAGCCAGGATCTTGGTTAAGGTACGCATGGTCTCGGTTGCACGGGATCATATAACAAGAGGTGATCAGACGCCTAACTTCTCTTGAACCTGCAACCGCCTGAGAATGCCGTTGTGGGTAATCATGCCCACGCATTCTCCCGAGTCGTCGACGGCAATGAGCCGGCCGACTCCCGAGGCCGCCATCTTGCGCAGCGCCTCCACGATGTTGGCCTCGGCGGAGATCGTGGAGCTCTCGTTCACGGGCGTCATAATCGATTGCACGGAAGTGCGGGGCCACTC
>JBOGJF010000167.1:0-3379 GCA_050747785.1 Vicinamibacteria bacterium | reverse complement strand
CTTTTAGCCCGGAGGATGCGTGCCCTCCGCCGTATCCTTCTCTCGGATGTGAGCCTTGATCCCCGCGACCACATCCGGGTCGAATTGAGTTCCGGAGTGGGCCTCCATCTCGCGCAGCGCCATCTCGAAGGGGAGGGGCGTCTTGTAGGAGAGGTGGCTGGTGATGATGTCGAAGGCTTCGCAGGCTCCGATGATCCGCGCGCCCAGGGGAATCGCCATGCGGGCGAGCTTCTCCGGGTAGCCCCGACCGTCCCACCGTTCGTGATGGTAGAGGATGAACGGTGCCAGGTCCTTCCAGATGACGATGTCCTTGACCAGTTCGTAGCCCAGCACGGAGTGGAGCTCGATCCGCTCGCGCGTCCAATCGCCGAGCGCGTCCATCTTGAGAAGGCCGATGTCGTGCAGCAGGGAGCCGAAGTACAACGTCTTGAGCTCCTCCTCGTCCAGCCCCAGGCCCCTGCCGACGAGATGGGCGTAGCGGGCAACGCGGCGAGCGTGTCCTAGTTTCACCGGGACGTGAGTGTCCATGGCCCCAATCAGGATCTCGATCACGTGGGAGAAGTAGTTGTTCTGGGCGTCTCGTAGTCGCGCGTGGTCGATGGAGATCGCCGCCTGATCGGCGAGATTGAAAAGGATGTTGAGATCCTGCTCGTTGAAGGGAGCCCGGTTGCGCTTGTTCACTAGCTCCAGGACGCCGATGACTCGCTGCTCGATGAGCAGCGGGACACACAGCACCGAGCGGGTCGCGAATCCCGTCGACTTGTCGAATCGGGAATCGAAACGGGAGTCTTGGGCCACATCGTTCACCAGGGCAGGCTTCCTGGTCTCGGCCGTCCAGCCGGCGATGCCTTGGCCGGGAGCCACCGTGAGCGGTTTCACTGCCGACGCCTTGTTTCCGTAGGCGCTGTGAAAGCGGAGCTTTTGATCTTCGTCGAAGAGCAGAATGGAACCGGCTTCCGTTCCAATGGTCTCGGCGGCGGTCTGCACGATGGCGTTGAGCAGCACGTCGAGATGAATGATGGAGCGGAAGGCCTTGGTGACGTCCAAGACCGTTCTCAGCTTTTGAGTGTAGTCGGAAGTGGTGTCCTGGGACATCGGGCTTCGTTTCGATCAAGCCTCGACCGCGCGGCGCCCTGACTGACAAGGCGCCGACCAGAAGAGTCTTTGCTCAAAACAGATGACGGGAGGCTACCATGGCGGTTCCCCGAAGGTCAAATCCACAGAAACCCGCGGTCTCCACCGCACCGGCCCACGGGGGCTTTGGCCGTGCGGTTGACAAGGATCGAAGGCCCATGCTATCTTATTCAGAACTAAGGGACTAACGCGATCCCGTCGAGGCGGCGAAGGTTTCATGTCCGAAAAGGCCAACCCATTCGCCAAGTTCCTCTCTCACCACCGTAAGGGGGACTACATCTTCCGAGAGGGAGATGATGGCGACGAAATGTACATCATCCAGACCGGACGGGTCTCCATCCAGAAGGTGATCGGCGGCAAGAAGACTCCGCTCACCGTCTTGGAGAAGGGAGACTTCTTCGGAGAGATGTCGGTCCTCGAGCGGCTTCCCCGCACCGCGGACGCCGAGGCCATCGAAGACGCGGACCTCATCTCCATCAACAGCGCGACCTTCGGAGAGATGATCCGGTCGAACCCCGAGATCGCGGTGAGAATGCTGCGCAAGTACTCGATGCGCATGCGCGAGTTCGCGGAACAACTCGAGGCCATGATGGTCTCGCGGGACGGTGCGCAGAGTGAGCTGGCATCGGGGGAGGGCATTTCCAAGGCGGCCCCGGCTCCGGCGACTCCCGCTATGGAAACCGCGCGCGCCTATTTCATTGCCAAGAACAGCGGCAAGATGTATCACGTCTACAAGGACGAGGTCTTGCTCGGCCGTTACGATTCCGTCACCGGTCACCGCCCGGAAGTCGATCTGACGGAAGAAGACATCAACCGCAATGTCAGCCGGCGACACGCCCGGCTTCTCCACAAAGAAGGGGCCTACTACGTTGCCGAAGAGATTGGCAGCATGAACGGCACTTATCTCAACGGGAAGAAACTCACGACCGGGGTGCTGACGCCCATTCAGGACGGCGACGAGCTGCTTCTCTGCCGGGTCCCGCTAACCTTCAAAACCTCCGCATAAATAGACTCACGCGCGACGCGCTCAGGGGATCTCCTCCTCTTCGACTTCGTCCTCGTCGGGGCTGACGGGCCGCGGCACCGGTACCGGCAAATCGTAGATCACGGTTCCGCCCGTTCCTTCCTCGACGGCATGAGAGCGAAGATCATCTAGCGTCAGGTCGACCTGTCGCACGACGCGGGGCGTGATCATCAGGACGATGTCCGTTTCCTTGACCTCGTCCCGGTTGGCGGCAAAGAGGCGTCCGATGACGGGAACGCTGGCCAGGCCGGGGAGGCCGGACATGCTCGACCGCTCCTCGTTGAGAATGAGCCCGGCCAGAAGGCTCGTCTCGCCGTCTTTCAACCTGAGCGTGGTATCGACGTATCGGTTTCCGAAGGTGGGCAGTCCCTGTAGCGTCGTTCCCGAAATGTTATCGAGCTGTACTCTCATCTGTAGACTGACTTCGCTATTGTGGTGAGTGCGCGGCGTGACTTCGATGTTCACTCCGATGTTCTGATACTCGAACGTCGTGACCGGCTGCTGCGCGATACCGCCCTGCGCGATAGGGGTAAAGGTCGTGATCGGAATGGGCACTCGCTCGCCGAATTGAGCCGTGGCGGTCTGGCCGTCCACCGATCGGAGGTGCGGGTTGGCGAGGATCCGCGTGTCGCCATCATTCCTCAGGAGCTGCACGACGGCGCCTGGCAACCCGGTGACCGTGACGTTCGACGCACTGTAGGGTGATTCGGCCAGCGTCGTCTGTTGATCCGGAAGCGCACGGGTCGTGATCCCGTCGCTTGCTCCCGAGCGGAGCTGAATACCGTACTGCTCGAGCCGCGATCGATTCACCTCGAGGAGCTCCAAATGAACGACCACCTCCGCTTTGTTCTTGTCGATAGTGGCGATGATCCGTTCGGCCGCGGCCACTTTCTCGGGGGTATCGACAATGGTGATGGCATTGCTGGCGGTATGAGGAGCGACGCGTCTCGCGCCGAGAACGATGCGGAGAATGTCGATGGTCTCCTTGATGTCCGCGGTCGAGAGGTAAAAGGTCTTGGTGACCTGCTGATCGTATTCCTGACGCTTGGCGGGCGTGTCGGGGATGATGGTGACGATGTTCTCGCTCTGAACGTGGAAGAAGTTCTGGCTGACCTGGCAGAGAGAGCGGAGCGCCTCTTCGAAGGACGTGTCGTGGAGCTCGATGGAGATGAGCCGGTCGACGAAGTCTCGGTCGAAGACGACATTCACGCCGGCCATTTT
>JBOGJF010000166.1:0-3301 GCA_050747785.1 Vicinamibacteria bacterium | reverse complement strand
AACTTGCACGACGAGCCCGGTCTCCAGAGTCGCCGGCTTGGTTTGTGCCTGCGCCGACGCCCCCTTGATTCCCGGCTCGGTGTCCACCACTTTGAGCTCGACCGATCCGGGCACCTCGACGCCGACCGGTGTCCCCTCGTGCATCTGCACTTTGATGGTCGTGTTCGGGACGATGTAGTTGAGTGCTTCGCCCAGCGTGTCTTGGGAGAGGACGATTTGCTCGTAGGATTCGTTGTTCATGAAGTAATGCTGATCGCCGGAGCTGTAGAGGTAGTTCATCTCGACGATCGTCAGGACCGCTTTGTCGACACTGTCGGCAGAACGGAAGCGATGGTCCAGCAGGCGACCGTTCTTGAGACTTCGCAACTTCGTTTGAACGAAGGCCTTGCCCTTGCCCGGCGTGATGTGATCCATGGCGAGTACCGAGAAGAGCTCATCGTTCATCTTGATCACCCAACCCTTGCGAATCTGTGTTGCCGTAGCCAAATCATCCTCCTGATGAAGTCATCTGTAAACCCTGCTCGTCGACGTGGAAGGCTACCAAGGAACCCCCAGCCGCGCGAATCGCTTCCTCGACCTGGCGGCGCTTGCCGGGCCTGGTGGCCACCACCAAGCACCCCCCACCGCCCGCGCCACACGCTTTGCCCGAGTCGGCCCCCGCTTCCCTCGCAGCCATAAGGAGACGTTCCAACTCTGGGCTCGAGACAGCGGGCGCGAGGCGGCGGCGAGCTTCCCACTCCTCGCCCATCAACGCCGCCACGCGATCCAGGTCGTTGTCGGCGACTGCCTGCCGCATGCGAACCGCGATGCCACCGATGGCTTCACACGCCTGTCGTGCGTTCGGGTCGCCGTCGAGGAAGCGCTTGACGACTTCCCAGTTGTTGGCTCCCGAACGGTGCGGTTGGTGGGTGTAGGCGAGCACGAAGCGTTGCTCGAACTGCGGAGCATCCAAAGGCAACGGTTCGCGCCGGACCCCTCCGGTGCGCCACCACAAACAGGAAGCACCTCCATAAGCCGCCGGATAGTAGTCCTGGGCGCCAGTCATCGCGCGGAGAACGCGGGCCTCGGAATCCTTCACGATCTCGATGAGGTCGGGACTCTCGTAGCGAGAACCGGTCAACGCGTTCAAGCCACTGGCGACGGCCATGCCAAGCGATGAGGAGGCTCCGAGCCCGGACTGCGGCGGGGCGCTACTGTGGGTCGTGATGGAAAGCGGTTCTTCGGGCGAGAAAAACCCGAGCAATGTGCCAACAATCTCGGCACCGGGCTGCCTTGCGAGCTCCGCCGGCGTCGAGCACTCGATTTCCTGCCCGCGCTCCTCCACCCTCACGCGCCACTGTGTTGTGCCGGGCTCGATCCGAGCCTCCGCGTACAGATCGATCGCCACGTTGATCGTGACCGCCTCCCCCAGCAGGAGATAGATGGGCCAGATGTCTAGCGTTCCCCCCGCCAGGTCGATGCGAGTAGGGGCGCGGGTGTGGATCATCTTTGGCACTACGGGTTTCCTTACTCATGATCCATATCGACGTTCCTCCGCGCATTCGTTGTGACCACTCCCGAGCCCGCGGAAGGGGAAAGCATTATAGCGCATCGCAGGAACTCATTGTTCCGGTGAGCCTCGGTCGTCGGCGAGAGGCGTGCGGCACGCCTCCGGCGAAGAGTCCACGAAACCCACGAACACGGGTGCCCTGAGTCTCCCCTCTCTCGTGGTCTCGGCGTATTCGACCCGCGCCACCAAGGCGGGCTTCAGCCAACGCACCTCACCAGGGGCGACGACCTTGAGCCCTTTGGGTGGTTCGCCCGCAAGCGGGCCGAGATCACTCTTGAGTCCTCGAAGCGTGTCGCTATCGAGGCCGCTACCCACGTTGCCCATCCAAACGAGCGCGCCCTCCCGATAGGCACCGAGCACCAAAGACTTGACTCGGCCCGTGCCGCGCTCGACGACCGTTCCCAACACGACGCAGTCGATCGTGCGCCGTACCTTGATCTTCATCCAGTCGCGCGTTCGCTGCCCCGGAAGGTATCGGCCATCGAGAGTCTTGGCCATAATCCCTTCCAAACCCTTCGCCGCCGCCTGTTGGTAGTATTCGATTCCCCGTCCCAGCACGAACGTGGACTGGATGAGGGGCTCGGGAGGCTTGGCGGTCAGTAACGTCGACAGAAGCCTCTTGCGCTCCTCGAGCGGCTCATCCATCAGCACCCGCCCGTTCAAATACAGAAGGTCGAAGACGATGTAGTAAGCGGGCAGGGTGCGGACGCGGTGGGCGATCGTGCCCGGATCCGAGACCAGCTCCCGCTCGAGGGCTCTCTCGAAGCTCGGTCTCTCGCCTTCGAACACCACCACCTCGCCATCCAGGATCCCCTCCCCCGGGAGCTGCTCCAGAGCCCGCACGATCTCCGGGTAGCGGTGGGTCGTATCCAGAAGGCGCCGCGTCTGGAGGCGTATGCCGCGCTTGCCAAAAAAGGCCAGCACGCGGATGCCGTCCCACTTGATCTCGTATAGATGTTTACTGGAATCGAAGGGCCGGCCCGAGTAAGCCAACATGGGCGTGATCTTCTTCTCGAGCCAATCGGTCATTCAAAGACGACGCCCCAGCGGGCGTTACTTCTTGGCAGTGCCCGTGGCAGGAAGCTCGTCCTCGTCCTTGGCCCGCCGGGCGGGGGCGGACGGGGCCTGCGTACGCTCGAGGCTGCTCTTGAGGGCGTCCATGAGATTGATGACCTTGCCGGTCTCGACCTGGGGTGGCTCCACGATCTCCTTACCCTCGGCCTTCGCCTTGATGATCTCGAGGAGCTGCTTGCGGTAGTCGTCCTCGAAGGTCTCCGGCTCGAAGGGCTTGGTAATGCTATCGATGAGCTGACCCGCCAACTGGGCTTCCTGGGGATTGACATCGGGTTGACTCTCGAGCTCCTCGAGCTCGTTCATGTTGCGGACTTCGTCCCCGTAGTAGAGACCCGACATCACGAAGCCATTCCCCTTCGGGCGGATCGCCATGACTTGCTCTTTGCCGCTCAGAACGACTTTGGCGAGCGCGACCCGTCCCTTGTCCTCCATCACTTTACGGATGGTCGCAAAGGACTCGATCGCCACCGGACCATCTGGCACGAGATAGTGGGAGCCGTGGTAGTACAGCGGGTCGATGTCTCCTTCTTGCACGAATTGCACGATCGAGATGGACTTCGTGGATTCCAGGCGAACCTTGTTGAAATCCTCGTCATCGAGGATGACGTACTGGTCCTTCGCGAACTCGTATCCCTTGACCAGCTCGTCGTTGCTCACGCTGCAGTTACAGGTCGGGCA
>JBOGJF010000165.1:0-1821 GCA_050747785.1 Vicinamibacteria bacterium | reverse complement strand
CCCGTACTCGGACATCGTGCAAAACGGCTACGATGAGAAGATTGTGGTCAGGCTCATGGAGGACCAGCACAAAACGATGATCGAAGAGATACGGAAAGGCAAATTCGATGCGTCGCCCGATCTCCTTGGGGACGAGGCCGTTCTCTCCGATCAAAGCCTGGATCAAGTCATACTCAATTATCTCGTCGAGAAGAAAAACGACGAATAAGAGATTCTTGTCTCTTCGGACTACTTCGACTCGCGCTCGCCCAAGCCGGAAGGTACAAAGCCACGGGGCCCCACACATCCCACTGCTTAGTGCTCCCTCGCTCCTCGCTCGGGAGCTTCAGTGGGCTGATGGCTCCGGCTCGCCCTGCCGCAACTTGCGGGCGGGTTGAGGACTCCGAGACCCCGATGCCTTCGATAGAAGAACGTGGGCTGAGCGAGCTGAAAGAGAAGCTCTCCGAGGAAGAAAGCGCGTACGCAGACCTCCTCGCAGAGCTCGACGCTCTCGCCGACGCCCACCTTCCCTACCAAGCAGATCCCGAGATCCCCGCCGCTCTCTCCAAGTTGAACGACCATTGGGAAGTCGAGCCGAAGAAATGGGACGGTGACGCCCCGGCAGGTTTCAAAGAGTTTCTGCGCCGTCACGCGCGCCGGCTCGTCGAGCCCGAGCTCGCGCCCCTCCGGGAGGCGCTGTCACGTCAGCAAGCCTTCAACTCCTTCACCGTGCAGTTTCTCAACCGCTACATGGACGCGGCCCAGCACCACGCCCGGCGCCTGCAGGAGTTTTCGTCGACGCTCGTGCAGTACGCCCAACGCATCGATCGGCTTGCCGACGCCAAAGATCGGCTGTACGCGCAGCTTGGCAACACGCGGAACGATCTCCTGCTCGACGGAATGGATAAGCGGATCGAGAGCGTGAGCCTCGGGCTGAAGCGAGCGCAGGAAAAGCTGGACTCGATGATGTCGAGCGTCGACTTGGCGCGGGGCGAGCTCCGATCGCTTCAGAGCACGCTCACCGCGGATTCCCGACGTCCCAAGAAGAAATCGACGGTTCGTGACTCGGTTTCCGCTCCCTCCGATGCTCTTTCCGCGCGCGAGTATGTTGCCTTCGAGGAGCGTTTTCGCGGCGACTCGGAGGAGATTCGGAATCGTCTGGCCGGTTACGTGAAGCAATTCGAAGGAGGCGGTCCAGTCGCCGAGCTCGGTTGCGGCCGCGGAGAGTTCCTGGAGCTCCTGCGAAAGGCGGGGTTGGAGGCGCGCGGCGTCGACGACAACGCCGAGATGGTGAGGGTTTGCCGCGAGCGGGGTCTCGCCGTCGAAGAAGGAGACCTGCTCACGTACCTGAGAGGGATCGACGAGGAGTCGTTGGGCGGCATCTTCGCCGCTCAGGTCGTCGAGCACTTGCCGCCCCCGGTTCTCCGCGAGACGCTCGGGGCGTCTTACCGTGCCCTACGCAAAGGCGGTCGCATCGTGCTCGAGACCGTCAACACGAAGAGCGTCGTCGCCCTGGTCGAGTCCTTCTACCGAGACTTGAGCCACCAGAAACCGCTGCACCCCGAGACGCTCGACTTCCTCCTCCGCGCCTGCGGCTTTCGAGATGTGTCCATCGAGTACCGAAGTCCGGTGAGCGAACGCGCGAAATTACTCAGCGTTTCTTCCGACGATCCGAACGCCCGGACGTTGAATGAGAATTTTCGCAAGCTCAACGCCTTCCTCTTCGGCGACCAGGACTACGCTGCTATAGCGATCAAGTAGAAAACAGGATCGCGGGTTGGCAGGGTGCCGAGGGGATTCATTGGCACCCTGCGCGAGCGGAGCGTCCGACTTCGCCAAGGC
>JBOGJF010000164.1:0-2232 GCA_050747785.1 Vicinamibacteria bacterium | reverse complement strand
CGCCGTCGCTGTCCGCTCAGCACCCCCTCCCGCAGACTCTCGTCGGTCGCTAGAAGATGGCCCATCTCGACCAGATCCTCGTATTTCTTCCGACCAAACTGGACTCCGGAGTCTCCCAACGTGTCCGGGACAGCGGCCGCCTGATAGGCCATGATCGGAACGTCCAACAACATGGACTCGACGAGTGGAACCGCGAACCCTTCATGTTCGCTCATACTGACAAAAACGTCTGCCATCCGATAGCAGGCCAGCAGATCGTCCCAAGCCAAATGTCCCGTAAACGTGAACTCGCTCGGCAGCAACCCCCATTCGTGGGCGAGGGCCTGAACCGAGCGCTGATATCTGGCCATGCGACCGGCGCGACCGACGACGACGAAACGAAAATCCTCGGAAACGTACTTCTTGTAGAAGAATGCCATGCGCACCAGATCCTCGAAACGTTTGTTCGGAAATACTCGGCCGACGAAAAGGAAGTTTGCTCGTCGGCGGGAGAGCATTTCCATCAGCACCCGATTAGGTGGCGAGTCGTAGCGGCCGAAGTCCAGCAGAATCGGCAGAACGCCGGTACGCCGGAAGCCGACTTCCTCGAGCTCGCGGCAGTTGTATTCCGAATCTCCCAAAGCCAGGTCGGTAGAGTCCGCAAGAGAACGAAGCTCCTCTCTTGCCTTCACCGCGATCCGCACGAGCTCATCGTCCAACCCGACGAAGTAAGACGCCGGCGTGATGTTGTGGTAGATAATCACTCTTTTCCCTGGAAAGGATCGGAGCGCGTCCGTGAGCGGAGACGGCAACGCGAAATGCAGGATGGCGATGTCCACACCGTCCGCGCCAGGTCTACTCTCGAACAGCAGGAATTCACCCCTCACTTCGTCGTCGACCTCGAGAGCAAAGAGATCGGACACGAAACCGGCCGCCCGGAGGGCCGCACGGATGTGAAGCGCCTCGTCTCCGATAGCATCCCCGAAGTGTCCCCGGGGAAGCCACTGGTCGACCCGCATGATCAAACCTGCCCCTGCCTCAC
The DNA here is from genome assembly GCA_050747785.1 of Vicinamibacteria bacterium. Lineage (GTDB taxonomy): Bacteria > Acidobacteriota > Vicinamibacteria > Marinacidobacterales > DATDRI01 > CBDANW01. The sequence goes on along the minus strand of JBOGJF010000164.1, from coordinate 1,211 downwards.
GGAACCGTTCGACACCTGCTTGACGAAATCAATCAACCGGTCCTCAGTGTTCTTCGAGTCCAAGGTGTCGATCGCTCGAAATTGCTGTTCGATGATCCGTTCGCGAAGCTCAAGGTCGTGCACTAACAAGTAGGCCATCTCGGCAATCTCCTCGAGATGCTTTTCCCGAATGAGAATTCCGGCGCCTCCAAGAGTCTCCGGCACCGCTCCCGCGTCGAATGCCATGACCGGCACGCCGAAGCGGAAGGCCTCGACGAGCGGCGCGCAGAAACCCTCGTGCTCGCTGAGACTCAGCAGAACGTCGGCCACTCGATAGTAGGCTGCCAGATCCTCGCTCTCCACGTGACCGGCGAACACCACGTCCGAAAGCTCGAGTCGGTCCACGAGGCGCATCAAAGCGTCGAAGTATTTCTCGAACCCTCGGTATTCGCCGACCAGGATGAGCCGGCTCTTTGGATCGACGAACTTTCGATAGACGTAGAAGACCTTGATGAGATCCTCGAACCGCTTGTTAGGTATGACTCGGCCCACGAAGAGAAGGTTGGTTCGGTCATCGTCGAACATCGAGAGGATACCTGGGCTCGGGGGTACGTCGAGCTCTTCCGCATCCAGCAGGAGAGGCAAGACACCGGTCGGGTGAAAACCAATGGCGTCGAGCTCCGCCCGATTGAACTCCGATACGCCGAGCGCGAGATCGGTATGATCGATGAAGGCGGCCAGCTCGCGCCTCCCCTGGTAGCACAGCCTGGCCAGGCGCGGTTGGTAGGGCGCGAACCAACGAGCCGGAGTGATGTTGTGGTAGATGAGCATGATGTGGTCCGGCAGGCGGTAGGCGAAGGAAGAGACCCCCGCACCGATCGAAAAGTGCAAGATGAGGACGTTGTCGGAGCTCGAGAGGCGCTCGTACTCCCAAAGCGGGTGGGCTCTCCCTCTCATCGCCGAATGGACCGACTCCGCGAAAATCTCGGACTCGTACCCGCGGCTCCGCAAGATCCGGCGTATGCGAAGCGCCTCGTTGCTAATCGCATCTCCATGGCTCAGAGAGGCGACCATCTGGTGTACTCGCATTCGCTCCGCCTAGCCCTTTCGTATGCGCTCGACAAAACTCAGGAGCAGCGCCTCTTCGTCGCGGGATTCCATCCGGCGCTGCAAGACGCGATTCTGCCCCGCAACCACGCGCTCCCTCAAGCTCCCATCATGCACCAGTAGAT